>JBLNAU010000486.1:0-8578 GCA_050259515.1 Syntrophothermus sp. | reverse complement strand
AGCGCATCCAGGAGCTCCTGACCCGTGAGCTGGAGGATCTTGCCTTCATCGAGCAGGCCGCTCAAAGCCGATGAAAAACGGTTGAGCAGTGCAAGGCGCTGCGAGCGCTCATCGAGCTCTGTGGCCCGGCTGATGCTTTCTTCAAATAATCGCGCATTCTCCAGGGCGACTGCCGCCTGGCTGGCAAAGGTCGTGCCCACCTGCATATGCTCACGGTTGTAGAAATGGGGCTGCCATTTCTCCAGGGCCAGCACGCCAAGGACCTGCTTCTTGGAGATCAAGGGCAGGCCCAGCCACGAAAGACGCGGGGCCTCCAGCGGAGGGAAGCGCGGGTCGTGCCGGACGTCGCCCACCATGATGCCCTGCCCGGTCCGGATCATTTCCTTGAACAGCGCGCTATCCTCCATGGCGATTGCGAGGCCAAGCCGGCGTTCCGTGTCCGGGAAGCCACGGGCTGCAGCGACCAGGAGACGGTCCTTCTCGCGCAACCAAAGCGTGGCAGTGTCGTAGGCAATGACCGGCTGAAGCTGGTCAAGCAGGGAAGCAACCAGCTCTTCACTTTGCAGGTTTGAGGTCAGGGTCGTGGCCGCGTCTGTGAGAGCCTCAAGTTGCGCGGCGCGTTCCTGGGTAGTCTGCATCAGGCGGACATTTTGCATCGAAAGGCCAACCTGCTGGGAGAGTGAAAGGAGCAGTGTTTCATCCTCAACCGTAAAAGCTGCCGGCGTGTTAAAGTTATCCAGCATCAAAATACCCACGGTAAAATCGCCAGCCTGGATCGGGATCAGCAAGCTGGAGACTGGGAGACGCCCGCCGGTCGCCTGCCGATAGAGGAGCAATCCTTCGGTGGGGAATGTGTAATCGCGGGTGAACTGGACTTCGTCCACGCGCAGGGGGCGCCGCAGCTCATAAACCCGCCCGGGCAGGGTCTCTCCCACACGAAACTCAATGCGCCGCATGGTCTCATTATCGGCATACCCTGAAACAGCCCGCGGGGACAATTGACCGGTACGCTCCTCCCAGGTCAATACCATGCCCGCATGGGCGCTAGGCAGGGCCCGCCGTGCACTGTCAAGAAGGGCACGCACGATCTGGTCAGAATCGAGGCCGCGCAGCTGGCGGCTGAAATCGAGCAGGAGATTGACCTCCTGCAGTCGGCGGCGTGTCTCATTGAGCAGGGAAATATTTTGCAGGATGACTGAAGTCTGACGAGCGACCTGATGATAGACCTGCAGGTCCTCGTCGGTGAACTCTGGCAGGGGCTCCGGACTCACCGCCATCATGGCCGCAATGGTCCGCTTGTCGATCTTGATCGGCAGGCAGATCAGCGACTTCGTCCGCATGGCACTCAGCAGCGGAGTTTCACGCCACTCCAGGTTTTCATCCAGGTTGGCGATCAGGATGGCTTCGCCGGTCTGCAGGGAGACCCGCAGTGGATTGCGCTGCCCGAACAGTGCCTCCGGGCTGGTGGCTCTCGGGATATTTCCCAGCACATGGACCAGCCGCGGGCCTTCACCGGTCATTTCGGCGACCATGGCGACCGACATGCGCAGCTGGGTAAGCGTCTCGCGTCCCAGCGCTTGCAGGGCGGAAGAAGCATCCAGCTGGCGGCTTACAGATTCGGTGATGGCAAGTCCAGCCCGCACACGCTGCGTGCGCTGGTCGAGATTTTGGATGGCGATGGTTTGATCCAGGTCCTTGCGCAGGAGGATGGGCAGATCATTCTGGGTCAGGCTGATCAAACGCTGCTGGCGTTCCAGGCTGGAGGTCAGTGTATCGGCTCTCGTTCTTAATTCCGAGAAGCGGGAATGATTGGCAATAGCCAGCGAGGCCTGCGCTGCAAATATCTCAAGGGCTTCGATCGTGGCCAGATCAGGCCGCAATCCATCGCGCGGGGCATCCACGCTTAATAGGCCCAGCGGAGCTCCCTGGCTATCCTCCAGAGGCAGGATCAGGAAGTCATCCGGGTCCCATGTATTGGAGGATTGTGAAGGGCCTCCCGGCTGCTCGACGCTCACCATATGGACATCGGCCGGGATGATCGGCGCATCATCCACCGGGATGAAATACGAGCGACTGATTCGGAACTGCGGCTTGAGCATTTGCTGGATGCTCGCAAGCGGTTGTTTGCGCGCCATCAGCTCGGTTAAGGTCTCGGAGGGGAACCCGATCCCGGTCACTCGCCGGAGCAACCCGGTATCCGGCTCATATATACTGATCAGCACCGCCTGAAAGGGAGTCGCCTCCCGGATGCTATTGACAATGGTGCGAAGCAACTGGTCGAGGGGCTGATCAAAATTCAGGCCATAGCTGACTTCAGTGATCTTGGTCAGGGTCTCTGAGCGGCGGCGCAGGAGCTCGGATCGCTGGAGCTGTTCCTGGTTTCGTTGAATATTCTCCATGGCCACGGACGCATGGGAAGCCAGGGTCTGGACCACTTCAAAGGAATCCTGGTCGAAGAAGTTGGGCTGCGTGGAATGCAGGTGAATCAATCCAGCGGTTCTCCCCTTACTGACAATGGGAATAACAATCGCCGAACGGACGCCTTCATGATCGGGAACGTTTTCACTACCCGCGTAGTCAGCGATCAGCTGTCCGTCTCCCGAAGCAATCGCCTTTTGATCGAGCGGGGAGAGGGTTTCAGGCACCGAACAACCCTTTGAGAGGACAACCGTTGGCCGGTTGGATGTATCCGCATCGAGCAGCAGAACGGCTCCGCAATCGGCATGGGTCGTCCTCAGCGCTTCGTCACGGACGACGTCCAGAAGCGTTCTGAGATCCAGAATGGAGTTGAGCTCGCGAGTGACGCGCACGATGGAGGTCAGCTGCTCCACGTTCCGGCGCAAACTCTCGTCGGTCTGTGTCGCCTGGGTTGTATCCTCGATGGCCGATGCAAGCTGGGCACCCACTGTGCTGATCACTTCGAGGTCATAGCTGTTGAAGAACTCAGTCTTCTGGCTCCCCAGCATCAGCTCGCCCAGGCTGCGACCATGAGCCACCAATGGAACCACCATGGCAGATTCAACCTGCAAAATGGAAACCAGGGGACGGTACACAGGCAGGATCCGCCGGTCCGAACTTAAGCGTCCCGAGAGATAAGGCGTCTGGCTGCCGGAAACCGTCGAACGATATTGAGATTCATTGATATGAAGACGGGCCAGGAGGTCGATGGAGTCCTGCGAGACGCCATACGCAGAATCGCGGTGCAGCCGAAGCTCACCCAGCTGCTCATCAAGGAGGAATACGGCTCCCAGGTCACTCTTGAACAGGCTGGAAATTTCCTTCACCGAGGAACAGAGAATTTCATCCAGTGTTGCGTTCGATACCACCAGGCTGGCAATCCGGCGCAGAGCATCGGCCCGGAGCGTTTGCTGGCGGGATTTTTCCACCAGGAAGGAATTTTCAATAATGCCTGTTGCCCGGTCGGCAACGGCTTTGATCAGGCTGATTTCCGAGTCTGTGAATGGAGTATTCGATCCCCGATGATTGGATAGCTGCAAATAACCCACCATCTTCCCATTCGATAGCATGGGCATGAGGATGGATTCGCGCAAGCTGGCCGCCTGTGCAAAATTTTGCAGACCAAGACCTTTCCAGGCAGGATCCTCGGCAGCATTTCGGGTGACGATCGGCTGGCGCTGAAGCACCATCGCTTCAGCAGGGCTCCCCGCTTCGATGGAGGCCCGGTAAATGGCAACGATATGTTCCGGCAACCCCTGGAAGGGGAACTGTCCCTGAAGAGACCGGCTCTCTTCATCATAGAGCAGGAAGCCAAGCACTTCCACGGAGAAGAGCGAGGCAATGATTTCGATCAGACGCCGGATCAGGTCCGTATAATCACTCACGGAGCCAAACGCCTCCGACATGTTCGCAAGTCCGCCCAGCTGGGCGGAGCGGCTTTGTTCCTGAGTATAAAGGAGGGCATTCCTGATGCTGTATGCAGCCTGGGCGGAAACCAGCTGCAGCATGTCATGATCGTGCTGGCCCAGCGCGCCCGCTGTTAAGTGCCCCACTTCGAGCACCCCCACAAGCTGGTCTTCGGCAAGAAGAGGGAGGCCCAGGTAGGAGCGCACCAACGAACCGTTAAGCTCGTCAGCAGAAAAATATTCGGCGGTCGTATCCGGAACAAACACGGGCTTACGGGTGACCTGTACTCTTTTGTTCAGCTCGCCAAACTGGGAATGGGATGTCTTGATCAGTTTGGAAGAACCATCCGTCTCCAGGGTATAGGCGGTAAATGTTCGAGCCGACTCATCCCGCACTTTTACTTCAATCAGATCAGCCGGGACCAGTTGGGAGACATTCAATAAAATGGCATGCAGTGTGTCTTCCAGGTTCAGGCTGACAGAGACATTTTTGCCGAAGTTCGTCACAACCTGTAATACCGGCGTTTGCAAACCGGCGTCTTCCAGGCTGGTGACCAGCTCGGCATTGCGCAGGATCACAAATATCAGCGGATAGGGACCCGGCACCTGATAAGAGGAGGCTTCCACCAATCGCCCGCCAATGGACAGTCTTTTTTGTCCCTGGCCGGCAAACAGGTTAAGCAGTTCCTCCGCGGGACGGGCACGGCGCACCAGACGCTCGAGGTCGGCCGGTTCATGAGGAGCCAGCCCAAACCACTCCCGTGCCAGGGGATTGACATACTCCACCCGGCCCCCCACCTGGAGGATCACGACGGCTTCATTCGGATTTAAGTTATCGGGGAGTTCAAACGAGCCTGCAGGCTCGGCAGCAGAGTGTGAGGGCTGCGGCAGCCGGCGAATGGCCACAATCACCAATACCGGAACCACCAGTATCAGTGAGATGACCACCAACCCAAGGCCTATCGCCAGCCCTGCGGACATTATCGAATAACACCTTATCCGCCAGTCGCGGCATCCTGGCGGCGCGCTTCGGCAGCCAGTTCAGTGATCTCACGAATATCAGCAAAGGCATGCATGCGTGGAGACACTACGCCAACAGACATGGTCATAAAGGGGACTTTCACGGTCGTCCCATCCGCGGAGGGAGCGTTCACATATCCCTGCTCACGGTCAATAAAGTTGTAATGGGTCAGGACTTCCTGGTCGAACCGTTCCTTCAGGCGGGCCTTGATCGCTTCTCCTTTGGCATCCGTGGTAATGATGATGAAGTTATCCCCTCCGGCATGGCCGATAAAATCGGAGGTCGTGCCAAGCTCATCCACCACTTCACCGATCAGCATCGCAGTGAAGCGAAGGACATCATCGCCAGCCACAAAGCCATAGACATCCTTAAAACTCTCAAAGTGGTTGACGCGGGCGTCGAGCAGAGCCCAGTCCTTTTCCCGGATGATGCGGCGGAGCTGCTCCTCGATCAGACGCCCAGCCGGGAGACCGGAGCGCGGATCCGTCAGGCTTTCGCGCTCAGAACGCCGGATCGCCCCCTGGACGCGCAGCTTAAGCTCCTCGATATCGAAGGGCTTGGTAATGTAATCGTCCGCGCCCAGCTCCAATCCCTGCAATTTATCGCTTCGCTCATCCTTCTGGGTGAGGAAGATCACCGGGATGTGGCTGGTGCGCATGTTGGTGCGCAAATTACGGCACACCTCATAACCGTCAATATCTGGCAGCATGATATCCAGCACGATCAGATGAGGCAGGACCTGTTTGGTCCTCTCCAGGGCATCCGAACCGCGCACGGCAACATCGACATCGAAATCCATGCCGCCGAAGTAAATCTTCAGCATGTTGCCGATATCAATATCGTCTTCCACTACCAACAGGCGGGCTTTTCCCATAAGCGGCCTCCAAAGTTACATTCGCGCCAAACGCAGTTTACGGGAGTTTACTGCATTCCGGCGCACTGTTTCTATTTGCTGTTCCGTCACCTCCCGCTCGAAGGAGCGAAATCCACTCAAGCGGAAGCCATGCTTCTTGGCGATCTGATCAATCTCTTGAACACGCTCTCTCGTCAGGTGCTTGCCCAGCGTATAATCCTCAAAACGGCCTTCCAGTGTCAGGGCAATTGTCTCAGCCATGCAGGCGTATGCCTTGCCGGGCGGAAAACCAAAGTTAAAGTTGAAATTCACGGGGCCTGGCACATCCACCATTCCACCGTCAATCACTAATATATCATCTCTTGCTGCTGCCACCATTGCAGAAACATCACGGGGGCGGGCAACATCACAAACGACGCTCCCTGGCTGCAGGTATTCCGGTTGGATCACCTCGTGGAGCGCACTTGTCACCGTCAGGATCAATTGCGCCTGTGAGAGGACTTCCATTTTTGTGCTGATCACCAGATCCGCTTTCGAACGCTTCTGAATTCGATCGCGCAATTCTTCGAGAGCCTGCTCCCTGCGGCCGATCAGGTAGAGACGTTCAACATCCTCCGCAAGCAGCTCGGCACATACCTGGCCAATTGCGCCGGTGGCACCGACTACGGCTGCCGTTGCGCCCTCAAGCGGGATAGCCATCAGCCGGGCGGCCTCCCGGATCGCGTCCACGGCCAGGGCAACGGTAAAGGAGTCGCCGGTCGTAACCGGTATATCGAGTGCCTTTGCAATTGTAACGCCTGCATCTCCGACCACGGAGGTAAAAGCACCCAGTCCCAGAAGATGTGCGCCTAATTTTTCGGCCAGATGACCGGTTTGAATGATCTTGCGATAGACCGTCTGCTCGGGCAGCTCGAGCATTCTACGCGGGGTGTAGGGACAGGCAATGAACCAGCCCTTGACCTGCCTTCCGGTGGCCGCCGAGGCAATCCCTTCGATCTCGGAAATATACACCGGGGGAAAGAACGTGGAGAAGAAGTCGATCTGTCGCTCACTCAGGATACGTCCCAGCAAAGGAAACTTGCGGCCTACATCCCGTTTTGGATCAATGGGATGGATGATAAATGCAAAAGAGTCCACCGCTTACCATGATTCCAGCTGGCTCTCGCCAGGGCGGGGATATAAACGCCTGTGCAAACCGGCAGATCTGAGCTTGTGATGATCGCTGTCCTCGTAACGGACATCCCGGTCAATGACACGGCGATCCTTGGAGGCGGCCAAAACGACATCCGATTCGATCGTTCGGGCGGGATAAACGATCATCCCGGACCCCAGGCGGCAATTGTGCCCCACCGCGCTACCCATCACCGGACGATTGGCAAAGCTCAACTTGCCGTTGCCATCCAGGGCACGGATAGGGGCCGGGATCAGGTTATAGTCGGTAAAGGTGGATCCGGCGCCAATAAAGGTGTTCCGCCCCACGACACACATCTGCAGGCAGGTATTCTGAGCGACCATGCTGTTATCCATCACGGTCGTATTGAAGAGGGCTGCCCGGAAAGGAAGAAAGGTCCCATCGCCAACCACCGATACCATCAGCTGGACATCCTGGGAAACATTGACGTTGTTCCCAATAATGCAGTTATCGATCACCGCTCCAGCGTCGATGTGCACGTTATCGCCGATTGTGGTGGGACCGTGAATGATCGCACTTGGATTAATCACACAGTTCCTGCCCACTTTAACCAGGGACGAGCACTCGAGAACCTGCCGCCCTTCATACAAGGCCGTAGCGATGACACCCAGCTTGAATCCCAGATCCTCATTAAGACGCTTTTCAATACGGGCGCCGCGTGAGAACAAACCGAACACGATATCGGCAATGAAAATATGAACCCAGGAGTCGATCGCAATCAATGCCCGCAAAGGAACCTGGAAAACCAGGTCGCCGCTTTGATCGGCCATGTAAGTTGGCACATGGTAATAGCCAATCTCGCGCGCCTCGAGATCGATGATCAACGGCTCAACATCTGCCTCGGGGCCACGCGGGTAATACCATAGATCCGCCAGATACAGGTTTCCTGCCGGAGTATAGGACGTTGAAAGCGGAAGTGCATGCTCCCTGAAGGCCGGGTCATCTGCAGAGAATGCAGCCCGGCAGGGTCTTCCCTTCCTGCGCGCAGTGTTAATGAACAGGCGAAAATATTCCTCGTCGAAGAATAGGTTATCGCGGTAGACAAGGGTCTCTTCACGCTCGAGGGGGAAGCGCTGGCCCGGTTTCAACTCCAGCTCATGGGTGACGTAGGGAGCCAGGATATTTCGTTGGTGAAGCCATAGAGGTGTGTTGTGTATGCGCAAATCGCGGGCCGATTCATTAAACGGCGTGATTGGATGAGGTGCGTTGAGGATAACCTTGAGCATATCTATGAGCAATTATTCCACAAAACCTTAAAAACTGGGACGTGCAGAGACCCCACTCCACTGGCAAAATTGTATGGTGAACGCACAAAACTAGAAAATTGGCGTCTGGTCGATCTCGATGGTACAGGTTGGATCCCCGGCGGCGATGCAGGTCTTTTCCTCGACGTTAAAGACCTTTCCGCCGCTGATCCAGTATAAGGCTTCCTGCAATAAACCCACTGCCAGGTGGCATACCGGATCGGGGGACTTGCGCTCCCAGCAAAGAGGACAGCGCTCGATATGCCAGAGCAGCTTCCCCGCCTCCTGCTCGACGCGTACACGCTGATCGGTGAAATTGTTGAACAGTTCTGCAAATGCGTTCGCCGCCGCCGGGAGCTTGGCCGAAAGTGGCAGCAAACGGAACGCGGTTTGGGTTAATCCCAT
>JBLNAU010000485.1:0-2930 GCA_050259515.1 Syntrophothermus sp. | reverse complement strand
CGCCAAGCACGCCGGCCAGGGCCAGCAGGGAATTTGTGGAGATCTTCAGGAAATCACGGCGGGTTATGTTTTTCATAAGTGGGCTGTCGGAATGGTGGCTAGAATTGTCAACAGGATCACGATCACACAGAAGGCCAGAAGAAGGATCTGAGCGATCCGGTTGCCTTTGGGAAACCAGCGCCCGAGCTCATGCTCTTCGGCCTGTGGAAGAAGATAAGGGAGAAGGGCCAAAAAGATCAGCAACAATCCCGGCACTGCTACTCCCCACAGGAAAGGCTGCCCTATTTTAAGCAATTGCTGTACCCAAAGGAAGAACCAGGGCGCCTTCGCGTTTTCAATATCAACAGCAGTCTGCGCAATCGGGCGTTCGATGGGTGCCGGGAATGCCAGGGAGATGATCAACAGGATCATGCCGGCAAGGACCATGAACAGAACTTCACGACGTACGAGATCGAATCGGGAAATGCGCGCCTGATCCGTTCGCTGGGAGGCAGGTGGAAGGGCGACGCCTCCATCGCGCCGGACCCGGAAGATGTGCCAGGCGCCCAGGACGATCACGGCCGCGGTCAGCACAAAGATGTGCCAGGTGTAAAACCTCTCGACAGCCGAAAGCCCTGGTTCACTTCCCCCGACGACGAGTTGGTAAAGCGCATTCCCCACCCACGGGATGGTTTTGAGCAGGTTGGTGCCAACGATGAGTGCCCAACGAATGCCTTCATCCCAGCGCAAGACATAGCCCGTGAAATCGAGAAAAAGGATCAGGACCAGCATTCCCAGACCGATCAGGTAGTTCAGCCTGCGGTGCCTCGCATACGCCCCGGTCAGTACCACGCGCAGCAGGTGGACGGTCATAACAATCATTAGGGCCTGGGCCGACCAGAAGTGCAAATTGCGGGTCAATGCACCATAAGGGACCAGGGAAGTAATGGTCTCGACCGAGATGGCCGCATGTGTGGGCACAGGAATATAATAGAACATCTCCAGGATACCCGTGACCAGCAGAATAAAGCACAGCAGGACTGCCAGCCCGCCGGCACCAAGGGTATATCGAAACCGCGCCTGGCGAGCGGGGATGGTCGGTGGGTGCAGATGGTGGAAGAAGTTCGGTCGTTCCGCGACACCAGGTTTTTGTTTCCGGATATCCTGGATGAGCAATCCGGCCGCAGCGAGACCCAGCAGCCCTGTCATGGTCAGGATGGCGGGACGGTCGTTGCCGGGCTGTGGAACTGCATAGAGCGTTGTGATCGCGGATGCATTGGTATTTTTCAGCTCGAATTCGACCGGCATCACCTTGTGGAGGCGCAAGATGTATGCAGAAACCTGCCACGCTTCTTCATCCGTCAGATCTCCCGGATTCCACCAGGGCATGCTGGCCAGAATAAAATCGTGGAGCTCCTGCGCATTCTTGAAACGAGCGAGCTTCCCAGGACCTGCCACCGGGGGAATGACCAGGTCTCTTGGGATCTCGAAGCCCGGTGTGGGGTGGTCGGTTCCATGACATCCCGACTGCCAGCAGTCCTTGTCATCCCCGTAGGCATCCCGCCATTCGTCAGTCATTCCCTGACCTCGGTCGCCGTGGCAGGTGAGGCAAACGCCCCAGTAAATGATCGACCCCTTTTTCAATTGCTCCGAACGATCGCCGATCACCACAGGCTTATCCAATCTTTTCAAATCGAAGGTTGGCGTTGGTTGCACAGGGGGAGTGGCTGTTGCCTGTAGGCGGGAAGAGGCTTGTGCCGTGGGGATGTTCAGCGACCCAACCGCAAGTACAAGCAAAATGAGAGCGGCTGACAGCAAATGCCGGTAAAAGGATTTTTTACTTTCTGGATGGGGTGCCTGCTGCAGTGAGTCTGACATTTTATATGGAGATTACTTTTTCTGCTTTATCCTGTGCCTCGAGAATATCCCCCATTCCGCCGATGATCCCCACCTGTACTTTTTCGTTGAGACCAAAATAGCTTAAACAGGTGGAGCAGCAAATCAACCGCACGCCAAGGGCTTCCACTGTTTTGAGCTGCTCAAGAACAGGGGAGCCTTCACAAACCAGCTTGACACCCTCGGTATAAAAGCACATGGCAGATGGAAGAGTCCCGCCCTGAAGAAGCAGCTCGAAGTATTTTGAGATCAAGGCAAGCTGCAGTTTTTCGTCTGCCCTTCCCATGCCATTGCTGGTGACAAGCAGGACGGCATTCTTCATTGCTGATCCTTCCTCGCATTGTTATATTCGTCCAGGATCTGGCGGGCTTCCTCTGCATGTTCCTTGGGGACGAAGATCTGGACCCGTCCGAGCCCGTTGATCGTGACCGGGTAGATGTGGTGCCCGACCGACTCCTGAAAAAGCTCCGCATCGATCCCCTGGGCGGCGAGGTAGCTTTTGAGGAACTCGGCTTCCAACCGTCCCTGGACTTCTGTGAGAACTTCCCATTTCAATTCATCCATTATGGCCTCCATGTGAGAATAAACAAGATGGTCCAAAGCATGCTGACAATCAACTGGCGGGTACCGATACGGACCGGCTTCCACCTGACTGCGGGGTGAAAAATGCCCCATATCGTCTCGCACCATTGTACCAAGTACGGGAGAAAGAGAAAGCGCGGCAGAATAGACACCAGCCCCAGGATCAAGGTGAGAAGCAAGTTGAAGGTTGTATAAATGAAAGCACGCAGACCCGTCCTCCATAATTCGCTTCGCTGCGGGGCCTCCCTCCATTCCCGCTGCTCGAGCCGGAGATAGGCGTAGACGATGCTGGCCGCGTTCTGAAGCCAGCTCAATACCCACAGCCACCAACCGGTGGGATCGTAATGGCCAATACCGATCCAATACGCAGCGGGCGCGGTTAGTGCCAGGACTCCCGTGGCAATGATCTCGACATTGACCTGTCTCCGTTCCTCGCGCCGGCTGACCAGCCAAAGATGCCAGAGAAAAACGGG
>JBLNAU010000484.1:0-5055 GCA_050259515.1 Syntrophothermus sp. | reverse complement strand
CACCATGAATGAAGGCGTGGGACTCATTGTGGAGGTCGATCCCGAGCGGGCCGAGCGCCGCCGTGCGATCGGATATGTGGATACCGTGGTGGATACACTTGAAGAGGCGATGACCCTGGTTGAGGAGGCAAAGGAGCAGCAGATCCCCAAGTCCATTGGGTTGATCGGGAACGCGGCAGATATTTACACTGAGCTGGTGGCGCGCGGTGTGACCCCCGATGTGGTGACCGACCAGACTTCCGCGCATGAGGCGCTCTTCTATGTCCCAGCCGGTCTGTCTGTAACGGCAGCCAATGAGCTGCGCAAATCAGATCCTGAACAGTACAAGAAAATGGCCATGGATTCGATGTCGAAACACGTGCGCGCCATGCTGGATTTCCAGCGTGCCGGCGCGGAGGTGTTCGATTATGGCAATAATATACGACAGCAGGCCTATAACAACGGGGTGAGCGATGCCTTTGAGTTCCCCGGCTTTGTGCCCGCTTATATCCGTCCGTTGTTCTGCGAGGGCAAGGGCCCATTTCGCTGGGTGGCGCTTTCGGGGGACAAGGAGGATATTTATGCAACCGACCAGGCCATTATGGAATTGTTCCCTGAAGACAACCATCTCCGGCGCTGGCTGAGGATGGCCCGTGAGAAGGTCCCCTTCCAGGGATTACCGGCGCGCATCTGCTGGCTGGGGTACGGGGAGCGCGTCAAAGCCGGGCTCAAGTTCAATGAGCTGGTCGCGAGCGGAAAGGTCAGGGCACCGATCGTGATCGGGCGCGATCATCTCGATTCAGGCTCGGTCGCTTCACCCAATCGGGAGACCGAATCGATGAAGGATGGCTCGGATGCCATTTCGGATTGGGCGATCCTCAACGCGCTGATCAACGCGGTGGGGGGCGCGACCTGGGTCTCCTTCCATCATGGCGGCGGAGTTGGCATGGGATACAGCCAGCATGCCGGCCAGGTCATCGTAGCCGATGGGACGCCGGAAGCGGCCGTCCGTCTCACGCGGGTGCTGACCACGGATCCGGGTATGGGCGTGGTCCGCCACGCCGACGCGGGGTATGAGATCGCAATCGAGGCAGCGAAGCGGCATGGCATCAAGATGCCGATGTTGGGAAGGTAAAGTGGTAGACAAGTATATAGGTACCCAGGAAATTGAATTAAGCATCACAGTATGGCGGTTGTCCTGCGAGAATGCGATTTTATTGTCGTCATAACTTCGACAACTAACATTTGTGCATGAATATAAGATTTTTCCGCGTCCTGGTTCCACTGTTCCTGGCTTCGCTGGCCTGCGAGCCTGTCTTTGCCATCGGGTGGAGGGAGTTGGGAATTATTTTCCTCCTTGTGGCGATCGTTTTTGGCCCGCCAGTATACAGGTTCCTGCGAAGAATGGAAAAATATTGGAAGACCCGGGAGAAATAGCAAAACAGGCGGACACATGGTCCGCCTGTTGCTTAATAAAAATGTGTTCATGCAGGGTGAAGCGTTTTCCGGATCCCCAAATGAACCAGCCAGCCACCATAGGCTCCTGCAAAGGCAAAGACCAGCGCCAGGATGGAACCGTAATTGTGCGCAACAAGAATATCATGAAGGGGGATCCAAATTCCAACTGCCAGGGCAATGATCCAGGGACGGCGATAACCGAGTAATGTGATCAACCCGCTGACGATCAAAATGCCAAATGCCAGGATACCGGTATCATCCCAATTGGGACGGGAATCCACGTAAGCCGAAAATAGACCTGCAAGCACGGCTACTGCTAAAAGTAAATTTTGCATTTTATTTTTCCTTTCATTTGCAAACCCAGACGCCACAACTTTAATGGGACCAAAACGCTCCAATGCCTGTTTTTCGGCTTCGTCTGTGCTCATGCCCTGGCGGAGACCTGACTCCAGCGACTCGACCAGGTGATATTCCACTTCTTCAAGATATTCAGCATCGAATACACCATATATCCAAAGCTGGTACTTTAATGCACGTAAATAGGAACGGATGTTGCTCTCTGCCATGTCAGATCCCCACCGTGGCATTCACCGCTTTGGAAAACTGTCTCCACTCGTCCTGACGGGAGGCCAAAGTCTGGCGGCCTTTGGAGGTAATTTGATAAATACGTTTGCGGCGCGCCGAATCTTCAGACCAAGTGCTTTGCAGCAATCCCTGATTCTCCAGGCGGTGTAGGGCAGGATAGATCGTCCCTTCGGGCAGATCGAACAATCCATCGCTCCTGGAGCGCAGAGCTTCGATCACCGCATACCCGTGCGCCGGTCCATCCGCCAGGATCGCCAGCAGGAGAAGATCAAGGTGCCCTTTGAGTGCTTCGCTAAACATAACTATATCTTATACCTAGTAATACTAGGTGTCAAGAGAAACCACATTCGTCATACGATACTTTCCTCCTTGACATACTGTATGATGTACAGTATAGTATGACCACAAGGTTAGATATGGAAAACGATGAACTTGTACAAAACATGCTGATGGAACTGCGACGCGGGGTGCTGTCCATTGCGGTGCTGACCCAGCTCAGCAACGAGGAGTACGGATATTCCCTGCTCAAGGCGCTCTCCGAAAAGGGCATGGAGATCGACCAGAGCACGCTCTATCCCCTGCTCCGCCGCCTCGAGTCACAGGGACTGCTCCAGTCCGACTGGCGTATTGTGGACGAGGCCCGTCCGCGGCGCTACTATGTGATCAGCCCGCAGGGACGCGCGGTGCTTGGAAAGCTCAAAAAGGAATGGTCCACCCTAGCCGAAACAATGGGCCAGCTGCTGTCATAAGGAAGGAGATCGAAATGAACCTGATCGATAAATATATTGTGGAAGTCGCCAAACACCTGCCGCGCAAGAACCGGGCGGATATCGAAGCCGAGATCCGCTCCACACTGGAGGACATGCTCGAGGAACGGAGCCAGGGCCCGGGCCCGGCCGACGAAGCGACCGTCCTGGCGCTGCTCAAGGAGTATGGCGCTCCCCGTGAAGTAGCCGCCAAATACAAAACCCACCAATACCTGATCGGTCCCCGCCTGTTCCCCATTTTTGAGAAAGTGCTTCGGATCGTGATTGCCGTGGTCTTTGGAGCCTCCTTAATCGGCCTTGGCACCAGCCTGGCACAAACCAACCTGACCGGTCCCGACTTTGTTGCCGCCATCAGCAAATGGATCGGTGGATTAATCACCGGCTTGATCGGCGCCTTTGGAAACGTGGCCCTGATCTTTGCCATCATAGAACGGACAAAGGCCGCCGATGAGTTCGAGAAGGATATCCGGGATTGGGACCCGAAGGAATTACAAAAGGAACATGACCCGGACGAGATCGATAAGGCTGATCATATCGGCACCATCATCTTTTCAGCCCTGGCCCTGATCGTTTTCAACATCTATCCTGAGCTGTTCTCCGTCCGCTATCCCAGCAGTGGCGCATGGGTCACGATGCCCATCCTGACGTCCCTCTTTTTCAGCTTCCTGCCCTGGATCAACCTGATGGCATTACTGCAGATCGTCTACAGCAGCTTCATGCTCGGTCAAAAGTACTGGACGACTTTGACACGAATCCTTGACATCGTGCTGGATCTAGCCGGTATGCTGCTTGCAGTCGTCATCCTGAACACCCCTGGCATCACCACGATTACTCCAGCAAAACTGGCAGCCATGGGATTTGTTGAGGGTGCGGAAGAACTGTCACGTCTCTTCAGCTTCGTACCGACAATCATTATCATTGTCATCGTGGTCGTCACGACCATCAATATCATCAAGCATCTGATCAGACTCTTCTCCGGGAAATCCAGATCGCCATATCCGGTATCCAGATGAGATAAAGTTTAAATAGTGGAGCGGATGAAATACCATCTGCTCCACTAATTTTATACACCCACTGGATGGCCCAAATGAGGCGCTGTCAGTGGTATGATGCTCCTGTCAGACCGGCTTAGAGAAGGAGAGATGATGAGAACCCGAGTTTTGATTCCCGCGCTTGCTCTCATTTTAGCCATGCTTGCCTGCAACTTCCCGGTTGCCACACCCGTTGTAACGGAAACCCCGACCCTGTTCTTTATTACTCCCTCGCCTACTATGGCGCTTCCTACGACCGGGCCAACGCTCACACCGCCGCCGACAAACACAGCGCCGCCACCCCCCACCTCCACAGTCCCGATCGTGTCGCCCAACGGGCTTAATGTCAACTGCCGTCTCGGCCCGGGGACATCCTGGGTGCCGCTCAGTGCGCTGGTGGTCGGGCAGACCGCACCCGTGACGGGCCGATCCACGGACGGTACCTGGTGGCAGGTCAACGATCCGCTCAACCCGGGAAGAGCCTGCTGGGTGGCTGCCAGCGTGGTGGTCACCGGAGGCAACCTTTCGGGGATCGGGGTGGTTCAGGGACCCACGGCTGCTGTAACCAATACAACCGTGGAAGTGGACCCGAAAGTCACCAGTGTCGCTGGCTGCACGGGTCCCATCCTGCCGATCAAGATCAACGGGACCATCGAGACGAACGGACCGACCGAGGTGAAATGGAGGTTTGAGACCCAACAGGGCGGCGCCATGCCCAACCAGACCACCGTATTCGATACCTTTGGGGAACGGGAGTTCTCTGTGGACTACACACCGCCGGTCGCGGCAGGCACATATTGGGTCAGGCTGGTTGTCCTGAGCCCGACCAGTTTGCAATCCGAGGGCAGCTACAGGATCGACTGTCCATAAATCCCAGGAAACGGAAATAGCATGAAGGAGTGGACACGGATCAACGGCATCCTGGTTCAGGGGTACCGCGTGGCTTCGGGCCCTTCGAAGGATTACCCGTATGGCGCACTGGACCGCCAGAGGCCTTTCTTTCAGGCCGGCGGACTGGATCTCAGCAGCTATTTCAATGGCTCGCTCAACATCGATATCCATCCCTTCAGGTTCACCATGGTCAAGCCCGAATTCACCTTTTACCATGTCGAATGGACCGACCTGCACCCGCCCGAACATTTCTCCTTCTCTCACTGCAGGGCGATCTTCCAGGGTGCCGAGTATGACGGCTGGGTGTATTACCCTCATCCCGAGACCAAGCTGCGTCACTTCCA
>JBLNAU010000483.1:0-4311 GCA_050259515.1 Syntrophothermus sp. | reverse complement strand
AAGATGCCGGTTGTACCCCTGAAGGTGGCGCCACCGCTGCGGCCAAGCTAGCCACCGACACCTCCCTCGTCGGCTTGATCGGCTCCAGCTGCTCGGATGAGACCGTGGGTGGTATCGCCACGATCACGAACGCCGGTCTGACCACCATTTCCCCGTCCAACACCCGCCCGGCTTTGACCGATCCCAACCGCGGCCCAGATTACGCTGGTTACCTGCGCACCGCCCACAGTGATGCGTTCCAGGGCAAGGCTGTTGCCGAATTTGCTTATAACGTCCTGGGTGCCCGCAAGGCTGCCACCCTGCATGACGGTTCCTCCTACGCCCAGGCCCTTCAGCAGGTGTTCGCCGACAACTTCAAGTCCCTCGGCGGCGAGATCGTTGCCCAGGAAGCTGTTGCCAAGGATGCAACAGACATGAAGCCTGTGCTCACCACCATTGCCGCGGCGGCTCCTGACTTCCTGTACTACCCGGTCTTCGTCGCTGTGGGTGGTTATGTCACTGCCCAGGTTCGGGATGTCCCCGGTCTTGAGAAGGTAGCCATTGCCGGTTCGGATGGTATCTTCACCGCCGACCTGCTCAAGGCCGCCGGCCCGAATGTTGAGGGAATGTACCTCTCCAGCCCGGATTTCAGCGCCTTCACCGGCGACTATGCCGGCTTTATCGAGAAGCACAAGGCAAAGTACGGTGGATCCACGCTGTCCACCTTCCACGCCCACGCCTATGATGCGACCAACATCCTGTTTGCCGCTCTGGAAAAGGTCGCTGTTGTCCAGGACGATGGAACCATCTTTGTTCCGCGCCAGGCCCTGCGTGACGCCATCTACGCCACCAAGGACTTCAAGGGCATTACAGGAACCCTGTCCTGCTCACCCACCGGCGATTGCGGTGCACCCGTCATTGCGGTCTACCAAGTGGTGAACGCGGATCCGGCATCCTGGAATCCGGCCGATCCGACCAACCCGAATCCCAAGAAGGTCTATCCGTAAGCCAGATCTTTATGCAAGAAAGGTGGGCAGGGGACAACCCCTGCCCACCTGATACCTTTGCACTACATCGAGGAGACAGCTCATGCGCACAAGCTTTAATGAACGGTTGTTGGATCTGGCTGTCAGTGCTTTTATGTGGGGGTTTCGTATTCTGATTGTTGCAGCAATTGTGATTGGAACAATCAATACCCTTCGCGCTGGAAAATATTCCCCTGATCAATGGATAGGATTTGTAGTCTTTGGTGTCTCTCAAGGAAGCATCTACGCACTGCTCGCCCTGGGTTACACGATGGTTTATGGCATCCTACGCATGATCAACTTTGCCCATAGTGAAATCTTCATGAGCGGGGCATTCAGCGCCTTTTTTCTCGCCACCTATTTAACGAACAAGGGATTTACCACTTCAAATCCCATCCTGGGTCTCGCGATTCCAATTGTGTTTGCAATGATCATGTCGGCATCGATTGCATTACTGGTCGAGCGCATCGCTTACCGCCCTCTACGGGAGGCCCCCAGGCTGGTCCCCCTGATCAGTGCCATTGGCGCCTCTTATTTTCTGCAGTACTCTTTCCGGGGATTTTTTGGCCCCGGTGTGTATGCCTATCCCCCCATTCCGGCCCTTGAGGGCCAGGTGCAATTCCTGGGAGTCAGCGTCCTGAAAGTACAGATCGTGATTATCATCGCCGCTGCACTGATGATGGCCATCCTGTATTCGATTGTTCAATTTTCCAAGATGGGAAAAGCCATGCGCGCAGTTTCCGAAGATAAGGATACTGCCGCGTTGATGGGCATCGACGTCAACCGAATCATTGTGACAACCTTCGCAGTAGGCGCAGCCATGGCGGGCGCCGCCGGCGTTTTGTACGCACTCATCTTCCGCCAGGTTACTTTTGCAATGGGTTTTGTACCGGGCATCAAGGCATTCACCTCTGCGGTTTTGGGAGGGATTGGCAACATACCCGGTGCGATGCTCGGAGGCATTGTGCTGGGCATTTTTGAATCTGTCGGTCCTTCCCTGGTGCTTGAAGGGCTTGGTATTCCCCGTCCCTATCAGCTCAAGGATGCGATCGCCTATACCATGCTGGTCATGATCTTATTGTTCCGGCCCCAGGGTATTCTGGGCGAACGTCTGACAAAGAAGAAAGCATGACAGGGTGAATATCATGAAAAGAGAAAATTTCCTCTGGACTGCGGTGGCGATCGGATTGCTGGGCGGAGCGATCACTGTCTTTATGTCCCTGGTTGGCATGGTGGAAGTCTTCAATAAACGGTATGTGATTGAGGATGTGGTCACACTCGGACAATTCATCCTCCTGGCTACGATTGTGATCGTGGGCTTCCTGGCTGCATACCGAACCTCCAAAATTGAAGCCAGCAATACCGTCATGAATAAGCTTATCGCCGGACTGGTTGCAGGACTGCTCACCGGTTTTGTGCTCGCCCTGTTCACTTATATTGGCCTCCACGTAAACCTGCGTGCAATCTTTATTACTGCCAGCCCCGGACTTTACAAAGTCCTCACCTTCGGTAAGGAGGGGGGCGAATGGTTCTGGCTTGCGATTGGAGCATTCAGTGGATTGATCGGTGGAGCTTACCTGTTTGTGCCGTGGTCCTTGCGCCGGCCGATTAATAATGCTCTTCTCTTCACGTTCCTGATGTCCCTGTTCGCCGGGCTGTTCCGGGTGGTGATGATCAACCAAAAAGGGAGTATTTCGAAACTGGCCAAATATCTATTCGGCCAGACCGGCCTGACGCTGGCGGGCGCACTGATCTTCTTCTTTGCGGTTGTTCTCATCTCCTATTTTTGGGGCAGACGAGGCGGGCAGGTCCGGGCGCAGTATGCCGCCCTGCCCAGGAACGGGAAGCTTTCCCTGCAAATCATTGCATTTCTCCTGATCGGTTTTGTCCTGCTCGCGCTGCCGAGAGTGTCCGGCCCGTTTATTGCCCAGGTGATCGTTACCGTCCTCCTTTTCATCCTGATGGGCCTGGGACTGAATATTACCCTCGGCTTTGCCGGCCTGCTCGATCTTGGTTTCGTTGCCTTTTATGCCATTGGCGCCTATACCATGGGTTTACTCACATCCTATGGTCCCTTTGGCCTGCTGCACCTTCCCTTCTGGGTGGCTGTTCCCATTGCGGTTCTGGTTGCCATGATCGCCGGAGCGATTCTCGGTCTGCCCGTCCTGGGAGTACGTGGAGATTACCTGGCCATCGCAACGCTGGGCTTTGGTGAGATCGTCCGCCTGCTGGCGGGCTCAGACTCGCTGGCAGCCTATTTCGGTGGACCGCAGGGTGTCATCGGCATTCAAAAACCCTGCATCGGATTCCTGGAACCCTTTGTGCGAGTGGACGTTCCGCGGGTCTGTAAAGGAATTGAGCTGAGCACCGTACAGGATATTTATTATCTGGCATTCGTCGCGGTCATTGTTTTTGCTTTCGCCGCCTGGCGTCTGCGTGAGTCCCGGCTTGGGCGGGCCTGGATGGCGATCCGTGAAGATGAGGATGTCGCCGAGGCCCTGGGTGTCAACCTGATCCAGACCAAGCTCCTGGCATACATGCTCGGTGCTGCTTTTGCAGGTCTGGGAGGTGCAATCTTCGCCACTCTGATCGGCTCGATCTTTGCCTCCAGTATGCAGTTGATTGTTTCCTTCAATGTAGTGGCATTGATCGTCGTCGGCGGTATGGGCAGCATTCCAGGGGTGATCGTAGGCGCCATCGCTTTGATCGGTACCCCTGAGCTTCTCCGGGAGGTTTCTGAATTCCGCTATCTGTTCTACGGTATGGCATTGATCGCCATGATGATCCTTAAACCGGAAGGACTCTGGCCATCCAGCGCGACGAAACGCGAACTGCACCACGCGGATGCGGACAACGTTTCAGCGGAAAGCATGGTTTAAGAGGTAGGTATGGCAAATATACTCACCGCATCAAAAGTGACCAAGCGCTTCGGCGGCCTTACGGCTGTCAGTGGGGTGGATTATGAGATCCCGGAAAAATCCATTGTCAGTATCATCGGCCCGAACGGTGCTGGTAAGACCACCTTCTTCAATTGCATTACCGGCTTTGGGAAGGCGGATGAAGGCTCGATCAATTTCGAAGGGACCGAGATCCAGAAGCTCCGCCCGGACCAGATTGCCCGTCTGGGGGTTTCACGCACCTATCAGAACATCCGGCTGTTTGCTGATATGACAGCGCTGGAAAATATCCTGGTGGGCGAGCATGAGTTTTTGCATGCCTCCTGGCTGGGTGCGATCTTCAAATCAAAGAGACAGGTCAATGAGGAAAGAGATGCACTGAAGGAAGCACAGCGACTCCTCAACTTTGT
>JBLNAU010000482.1:0-3298 GCA_050259515.1 Syntrophothermus sp. | reverse complement strand
CTGGAGAGCCTGATGGACTGCCTGCTGGGCAGCGTTCTCACAGGATACGCGGCTTCCGACCAGCAGGTAGGCGTCCGCACCATCACGGACCGGGGCATTCATCCGAAAACTGCCGTCCGCTTCCACACGGATGGGAGCGCGGACGAGAAGCTGATCCCCCTGCTCCACACCCAGTGGATACAGGCGGGCCAGATGACTCAAAGGCGGGAAGGCCCAGTCGCGGGCCGGATAGCCGAAGAGCTGGGCATACGTCTCAGACGCAGGACGGCCATCCAGGGTGCGCAGCCAGAACCCGCGCGACCGGGTCACCCGGAACTGGCTGCCTACCGGGTTCCAGCCATGCGCCGCTCCCACGCCGACACGGATATCTCCGCGCAGGAAAGCTGCCGCCAGCGCGCCGCTGCCGGTTTGAGGTCCTGCAATTTGATACGAATGCCCGGTATGCAGATCGCCCGAAGACAAACCGCCTGCAAGTGGGAAAGGAGATTCCCCAAAAGCGCTGCACAACTGGTCGGCGTCCCCGTTAAATCCATCCGCAAAAAATAGCAGGGCCCGTCCGTCGGTTTGTTCAGCAGCCTGCCTGGCAAGCTGTGCCCCGGTCTCACGTCCGCTTTGAGCGTAGCCGGGCAGCCAGCGCGTTTCGGCCACCACGTCCCCTGCCAGCAGCACAACAATCACAGAATTGGGATGCAGTCCACTGGCCGTCAGGCCTGCCGAGCTGCTCAAGCCGATCATGGGAGTATCCCCGAGCAGGCTAGACACACCGCTGACGACCTCGCGTGCCTGGTATTGGTGGGAAGAGATCACCAGTCCAAAAGCAGGCGAACCGGCACCCAGGCGATTTAATGCCTGGTGGGTGGCCTGCAGACCAGCTTCACGCCCGTTCAATTCCTTGGCCTGTCCGATGGAAACTGTAAGAGCCATGCCGTTATCCTTCCGAGATCGGGATCGTGAAGTGGAAGGTGGTGCCTTTGCGGAACTCACTGTTAAACCAGATCCGCCCGCCCTGCATTTCCACCAGACTTTTGGTAATGTTCAATCCCAGACCGGTACCGGGTGCTTCGCGCGCCTTGCTGTCTTCAGAGCGGAAGAAGCGCTGGAAGATGCGGGCCTGATCCTCGAAGCTGATCCCGATGCCGTTATCCTGCACCCACAGGTGCGCCACATGTTTCGCACCTTCCGGGTCCCACTTATTATCTGTTGCCTCTGCGCCGATGATAATGTTCCCGCCTTCCGGGGTGTATTTATAGGCATTGCTGACCAGGTTGATCAGCACCTGGGCCACACGCGTATGATCGGCCCACACCGGAGGCAGCTCGGAGGTAAGCTGCAGCTCAATGCTCTGCCGCTTGTCCTCCACCTGGCGCCTCGTGGAGCGGATGACCTCATCCACAACATCCCTGACCTCCACGGGCCGGAAATCCAATCGCAGGCGCCCGGCCTCGATCTTGGCATTGTCGTTGAGATCGGAGACCAGGGTCGACATGCGCTCCACATTAGAGCGGATCGTCGCCAGGAAGTTGGACTGCATTTCGTTGATCGCCCCGACAGAGCCCGCGGCCAGCAACTCCGTATAGCCCTTGATGGAAGTCATCGGATTCTTTAATTCATGGGCCACGAAGGAAACAAACTCGCTCTTCGCCAGGTTGGCTCGCTGCACTTCGGCGTAGAGCTCGGCATTGGAGATGGCGATGGCGGCATTGTCACTCAGGCGGTTCAGGAAGGCCAGGTTGCCCTGCGAATCACTGGCACTCTCCAGCAGGATCAGACCGATCACCTGTGCTTCCCGCCGGATGGGAATGATGATCTGCGTATGCGCGGAAGCCATGAGGCCCCGCGCTCCATTGTTCAATAGCGATACCTGGCTGGCCTGGCCGGTCTGGATCACCGACTGGATGGCGGGATATTGAAGAGGCAGGTGCGCCATCGACTGCTCGTCCAGCACTTCCTCATAGCCCTGTTGGGCCATGATGCGCAGGTCTTCCTCCTCCAGCATGCCGATCAGGCCTGCTTCTGCATTGGAGTGGCGCATGGCATATTCGAGGGTGATGCGCATGGCCCGATCCACATCCAGGCTGGCATTCAGCTCACGGACGATGCGGCCCATGACCTGCAGCTCTTCCACGCTGCGGGCCAGCTCCTGGTCGGTCAGCGCGAGCAGGCGGGCATTTTCAATGGCGACCGCAGCCTGTCCAGCAAAAGCTGTCAGAAGATTCTGATCGTCCTCCACAAAGGGCAGACCGTCCTTGCGGTTGACCACCTCGATGACGCCCAGCACCCGGTCCTTGATCTGCATGGGGACCGCCAGCAGGGATTTGGAAGTGAAGCCGGTCTGCTTATCGGTGCCATCGTAGCGCAAGGCCGTGGACCGCTGGCTGTCATTTTCGATGACCGGTGCACGCGTTTGCACCGCACGCCCGGCAACACCCACCCCGGCCTGCAGTCGCTGGCCGAGCAGGTTGGTCGCCACCACTCCGGTCGTGACCCGGAAGATCAGGTCGCCGGTCTGCTCGTCCATCAGGAAGAGCGTGCCCGCCTCGCAGTTCAAAATGCTGACCGCGTTCTCCAGGATATTGCGGAGGAGCGGCTCCTGCTCCAGGGTGGAGGTGAGCTGGCGCGTGATCTCATTCAGCGTGGAAAGCTGGTGGGCACGCTGCTGGGTTTCCTGCAGCAGGCGGGCCTTCACGATCGCGCCAACAGTTTGGTCGGCAATGGCCTGCAGCAGGTCGAGCTGTGCACGCGTATAGCTAACTGTGGGATCCCGGCTGCCAATACTCAGCGCACCCATCGTCTCTGACCCGGAGTTAAGCGGTACTCCCATCCAGGCATACACTCCCATGGCAGAGGGGACGATGTTACGCGACTGGCATTCGCGCACATACTCCTGGGTGATGATCTGGCGGCCCTTGCGGATGATCTCCGGACCCAGACCGAGCGTGGGCGGCAATGGCTGGTTCTCACGGTTGGTCATGCGTTCATTGTCATCGACGCGGAAGGCATAGTAAAAGTAATTGGCGGCCTTGTTATAAAGTATGATGTGGAAAAGCGTGGAGGGCAGGATCTGCGTTGCCTGGGCATAGATCAATTCCAGAACATCGTCGAAGGTCAGGGTCACATTCACGCCCTGCGAGACGCGGGTCAGGGCATTCATCTCCTGCACGCGGCGCTCCAGATCTGCAACGGTCTGGACGCGGGAGATGGCAACGGACGCCTGGTCCGCCAGGATATCCAGGAAATCCAGGTCACGGGGGGTATACACATTCCCTGAACCGGGTGACCCGAGCGCCAGCCAGCCAAC
>JBLNAU010000481.1:0-3474 GCA_050259515.1 Syntrophothermus sp. | reverse complement strand
CCGCCGGGCTGTGACCTACGCAGAGTTCGCCTGGGAACAGCCGATCTACCAGTCTAAGGCCATGGGTACGTGTAACAGCGCCTATAACCTTGCCGTTGCAGATTACCTTGGAAAACCGGAGGTCCTTCACATGGATCTGCGTGATTGGGGCCGCAATGTCGGGCAGAACATCCATATCCAGGCGAAGGACAATTTTATGGTGCTGAGTGTCCGCCTGGTGATCCGTGAAGGCGATTGCATCGTGGAAGAGGGGGACGCCGTCCAATCGGAGATCAACCCATTATGGTGGACATACACCACCACGACCCCTGTGAACCGGGAGCCAGGTCTGTTCCTGGATGCCTTTGCTTATGACCTGCCCGGAAATGTCGGGGCTTATAGCGTGGAACTGCGCTAAGCGCATTCGAAAAAGTTTATCCGACCATGCCCGCAGCACGGTGGGTGAATCGAGAAACACGGAATATAGAGATGGGCTGTCCGATCAGGCAGTCCATCTTTTTCTTTTTTATTTGTCGATGGTGAAAACAGATCGAGCGCTGACGATGTACAATAGAAAAGTTGTAAGCGTTTTGATCCTGGAAAACCAATTACGGATTTACCCGAAATTATTAAAAGGCAAAATATGTTGAACAATCCTCATCGCCGTTTTAATCCTTTAACTGGTGAATGGGTGCTCGTTTCTCCCCACCGTGCCAGGCGTCCCTGGCTGGGACAGGTTGAAAAGCCTGTCCCGGAAAACCTGCCTGCCTATGATCCAACCTGTTACCTGTGCCCCCGGAATGAGCGCGCAGGGGGAATCACCAATCCGGATTACAAGGGCACCTTCGTTTTCGAAAATGATTTCGCTGCCCTGCTGCCGGTTTCTGAGGACGAAGATCAGGCTCCAGATTCTGCTTTACTGGTTTCCCTTCCTGAGCAGGGACAATGCTTCGTGGTCTGTTTTTCACCGCGCCACGATCTGACCCTTCCAGAGCTGGAACTGCCTGCCATCGAAAATGTTCTCGGTACCTGGGCCCAGGTTTCGGCGGACCTGGCGGAGAAGGATTTCATCGAATACGTCCAGGTGTTTGAAAACAAAGGGGCGATGATGGGCTGCTCGAACCCTCACCCGCACAGCCAGGTTTGGGCCCAGTCCCATCTTCCCAACGAGATCCTCAAGGAGCAAGCCTGCCAGGCTTCCCATTTCGCTCAAAACGGACGGCCGTTGTTGCTCGACTATCGGGCGGAAGAGCACAAACGACAGGAGCGTATTCTCTATTCGAATGACCACTTCAGCGCGGTGATACCCTTCTGGGCGGTCTGGCCTTTTGAAGTGCTGGTGAGCGCCCACCGTCCCACGGCTTCGCTTTCAGACCTTTCACCGATTGAAATAGCGGCCCTGGCAGAAACGTTCAAGTACGTCACCACAAAGTACGATAACTTATTCCAAATTTCCTTTCCTTATTCGATGGGTTTTCACCAGGCACCCGCAGATGGCAAACCCCATCCGGAATGGGTTTTGCATGCCCATTTTTATCCGCCGTTATTGCGCTCTGCAACCGTGCGTAAATTCATGGTGGGATTTGAAATGCTGGCCATGCCGCAGCGCGATATTACGGCGGAGAGCGCGGCAGAGCGCTTAAAGTCTGTTCCAGATGTGCATTACAAAAAGTGGAACGATCGGTAAAGGCTCACTGTTCTATTTCCAGCGCACTGTCCCGTCTCCGATCTGGCCAAACGAGGTGTCTCCCCAGCAGGCGACCCCGCCGTCGGAAGAAAGCGCGCAGGCCGTGTAGTGGCCTCCTCCCAGCGCAATCACCTCATTCCCGGCCCGGCTGACTTCCCGGGGCTCGATGGAGGAAAGGAAGGTACCATTTCCCAGTTGATCGAAGTAATTATCGCCCCAGCAGTAGACCTTGCCGGAGTCAGCCAGGACACAGGTGAAATCTGTTTCTGCGACAATATCCACAATATGACCTTGAAGCTCGCCGAGGGACTCTACCGGTTTGCTGAACGGAGCGCCGTTTGTAGGGAAGAAATTTCCTTCACAACGGACCTCGTGTGAGTTCGTCAGGATGCAAATGTGATAATCGCCCGCTGCGACCTTTTCGATATTCTGATCCAGGTTGGGAATCGGCACCGGAGAAGGCTCGGTCTTGTGTCTTTGCTCGCCGTTGATAAAATCAAAGTCACCCCAGCACTCGACCAGGCCGTCGACCCGAAGGGCACACGTGTAGGATAAGCCTGCGGAAAGGCTGGCGATCGGAAGCGACAAGCCTGCCACCTTCACGGGTTTGGAGCGGTTGGTTGTCGTCCCGTCTCCCAGCTGTCCGCTTTCGTTGCCGCCCCAGCAATAGACTTCTCCCGATCCGGTCAGGGCACAGGCATGAGCCACTCCGACAGCAACTGCAGTGACATCCGATAGGTCACTCACTTCCACGGGCGAGGGTGAGTCGTTCGTTGTACCGTCCCCCAATTGTCCATTGGTGTTTTGACCCCAGCACTTTACATGACCCTCGCGCGTGACCGCACAGGTATGATACCAACCCGCGCCCAGGGAAATCGCATCCAGGCCTTCCACGGGAAATGGCTTGCCGAAATTATCCGGAGAAATAGCCTGCCCCGGGGTGGCATTCTGTCCCCAGCAAAGGACGTTTCCCTGTGAAGTGAGCAGGCACGAATGGGCGACGCCCGAAGCCAGCTGAGGTGCGATCGTATCCGCCTGGGGAGCGGCGGTCTTTGGGACAGGCTGCCCTTCCGTATTCTGAACCTGTGTACAGCTCGTTAGCATCAGAAGCACTGCAAGGAACCAAACATATCCTGATCGTTTTGAATTTGCCATCTTGTCCTTCCCATCGTAAGAGCGACTGGTGAACTCCTAGACGGATTTTCCTCCTTCATCGTTCCCACTCGATTCCAAAAAGAAGATTGCCGATCCGCTAATGGATTTGCATGAGGAGGTACACGGCCAGCAGGAAATTCCAGGCGATGGTGCAGAGGACCGCGATCCATTCCAGAAGCGAGCTCTCCTGCCTGCGCAGCAACAGGCTGATCCCAAGCAGGAAGCTGAAGGACATCGCCAGGAGACTTAAATTGAGCGATGACAAAGCGGTTATAATTTAAAAATTATGGCTGAACGATTACAGAAAATTTTGGCGCAAGCCGGCTACGGCTCCCGTCGCGCCTGTGAAGACTTTATCTCTGCCAAGCGTGTCCGTGTGAATGGGGAGATTGCGCAGCTTGGACAAAAGGCCGACCTCGCGGCGGACAAGATTACCGTGGATGGGAAGCCAATTGCTGCGGCGGAATCACTGATCTACGTGGCCTTATACAAGCCCCGGAATGTTCTGTCAACCGTCGAAGGAGAGCGGGGCGATGACCGCCGGACCGTTCGTGAGCTGGTTGACGCACCGGGTCACCTGCATCCCGTCGGGCGGCTCGATTATGAAAGCGAAGGGTTGGTGTTGATGACCAACGATGGAGAGCTGACCAACC
>JBLNAU010000480.1:0-3678 GCA_050259515.1 Syntrophothermus sp. | reverse complement strand
GTTGGTAGGGTGGGGGAGGCAACAGGTGACCACGTTTCTCATTATTCTGGCAAGGTAAAATTCGTGGTATAAGCATTTTCGATGACATTCTGGAGGACGATCGCAATACGAGAGTCCGCTTTTTCGATGAAATCCCATCAACCACAGATCCAATAAGTTCTTCCATTTTCTCTTATGAACCTAACATCTGATCTCAGCCTTTTGCTTGACCCCAAGCGGGTTTTTACGCGTCCAATCGACAGGATCGCCAGCGCCAGTGATGCCTCGTTCTATCGATTAATCCCTGAAGCGGTTGTGCACCCCAATTCCATTCAGGAAATTCGGGACCTTTTTAAGTACAGCCAGAAGAACAAGATCCCTTTGGTATTTCGTGCGGCAGGGACGAGCCTTTCAGGCCAGGCCGTAACCGACGGAATTTTAGTCAACCTTTCCCGATATTGGGGAAAGATTCAGATTGAGAATGAAGGGGCTTTGATCCGGTTGGGGCCCGGGGTAGTGGGTTCCCATGCGAACCGGGCCTTAAAGCCGTATCGTCGAAGAATTGGTCCGGACCCGGCCTCGATCGATGCCTGCATGATCGGGGGAATCCTGTCGAACAATGCCAGCGGGATGTGTTGCGGCGTCATCGAGAATTCATATCATACGATGCAATCCATGCAATTCATGCTGCCGGACGGTTCCCTGTTCGATACCGGAGAGCCTGGTGCAGAACAAAAATTCCTTGACCAGGAACCGGAGCTGGCACAAGGCTTGTTGGAACTGAGAAACCGGCTGCTTTCCTCACCGCAATTGTTCCACCGCATTCGTGATCGCTATAGGATGAAAAACACGACAGGTTATTCCCTGAATGCCCTGATCGATTATTCATCCCCGTTGGACATCCTGGCTCATTTGTTGATCGGCGCAGAGGGCACTTTGGGGTTTATTGCGGAGGTCGTGCTTCGCACTCTGCCGGATTATGAACGTAAGTATACGGGATTGTTGTGTTTTCAGAATGTGCAGTCTGCAGGAAGGGCGATCCCTCGCCTTGCCGAATCGGGAGCCCGGGCATTGGAGATCATGGACCGGGCATCCCTACGCTCGATCGAAAAACTGGAGGGTGCCCCCGCCACCATACAACATTTGCCGGAGGAGGCCGCGGCGATTCTGGTGGAGTATCAATGCCAGACCGAGGAAGAAATGCGTGTGTACCGACGAACAGCTGCGCAGGTTTGCAGCTCTCTAGGGTTATTGGAAACGGCCCAATTTACGGAGGATAGCGGGGAACAGGCCAAACTTTGGAAACTCCGCAAGGGAATCTTCCCTGCCATCGGTGCCATGCGCCCTCAGGGAACCTCGGTCCTGATCGAGGATGTGGCATTTCCAGTTTCACGGCTGGCGGATGCGATCCTGGACCTGCAGGAACTGTTCAAGGTACATGGTTATTCGGAGGGCATCATCTATGGCCATGCAAAAGAGGGAAACCTGCACTTCGTGATCACCCAGTCCTTTAATGATGAAGTGTCGATCAAGCGTTATGAAGCGTTCATGACGGACCTCGTGCAGCTGGTGGTGAAACGCTATGATGGCGCTCTGAAGGCGGAACATGGCACCGGCAGGAATATGGCCCCCTATGTTGCCCATGAATGGGGAGCCGAGGCATATGCAATCATGCAGGATCTAAAGCGATTGCTCGATCCGCAGAATTTGCTCAACCCGGGAGTGATCATCAATCCAAATCCGCGGGCGCACGTTGAAAATCTAAAGACTCTGCCGGTCGTGGAGCGGGAAGTGGATCCATGCATCGAGTGTGGTTTTTGTGAACTGACCTGTCCGAGTCGCCATCTGACTTTAACGCCGCGCCAGCGCATCGTCCTGCGACGCGAGATGGTCCGCCTGAAGGAGTCAGGCGGTGATCCGGTAGTGCTTGATTCCCTGGTGGAAGATTATCAATATGCCGGGATCGATACATGCGCTGTGGATGGCTTGTGTGCAACTGCCTGTCCGGTTGGCCTGAACACCGGTGATTTTGTCAAGCGATTGCGGATGGAAGGTCACTCCGACCAGGCTCAGAGTGTAGCCCACCAGGTTGCCCGGCATTTTAGTCTGGTGGAGGATGTACTTCGAAACGGGGTCGGGCTGGGACATATGGCAGAGAAAGTGATGGGACCAGCCGCCTTGAAAAATCTCAGCCTGGGTATCGATCGCCTGACAGGAATGAATATACCCAAATGGAATGCAGCAGTTTTACATCCTTCACCTGCGTGGAATGCAACCAAGCCCGATGAGGCTGAGGCCGTGTACTTTCCATCCTGTGTGTCGCGTGCCATGGGCGTCCCGCCACTGGATGAAGGCGCTCCCTCCCTGATCGATATCTTTCTTCAGGTCTGCCAGCGAGCGGGTGTGCGGGTGTATCTTCCAGAGGAAAGTCACGGGAGTTGCTGCGGCATGCCCTTCAGCTCCAAGGGCTACTCCCGCGCCTATTCTGAAATGATCCACCAGACCCTGGAGAAGATGTGGCAATGGAGTCAATCTGGTCGTCGGCCGATCGTGATCGATTCCAGTTCCTGTGCTTATTCCCTGAGGGCCTCCGGCGACGCCCTGGAGGGAGCCGATTTGGATAAGTGGAAAAAGCTGACGATTTTGGATAGTGTCGAGTTCGCCCAACAGTGCCTGTTGCCCAGGCTGCAGATCACTCCCTTGGATGAAAAGGTGATTCTTCATCCGAACTGTGCGCTGCGAAAGCTGAACCTGGATAAGGCCCTGGAACAGGTTGTGAATGCGTGTGCCAGGGAAGTAGTGATCCCTGAAAATCTGGGCTGTTGCGCATTTGCAGGGGATAGGGGATTATTGTTCCCCGAGCTGACCGCCTCGGCGACGATGCTGGAGGCATCAGAAGTTTTATCCGAACCCTATGATGGATACTATTCCAGTAACCTGACCTGTGAAATGGGAATGTCTCTGGCGACCAAAAAATCCTATCGATCTTTCCTATATCTCGTTGAAAAAGCCACCCGGTAAATCCAGCCAAAAATATATTGTCAGGACAAGCAATGATTTGGTGATTGACGAAATTTTGATTTGTTGTAAAATTGGTTATAACAACATAACCATATAACAACATCATTATGTTTGTGCACATTACTTTGCGGCCCTGATTGTATGAAAGGACTGCTTCAGGAGAATTTCCATCATGAGTGCTTCCCTCTATCTATCAAAAATCCAGGAATTGATCGGTGAAATCGGAAAAAATAGCCTGTCCGATATCGAAAAGGCAGCCGGTTTCATGGCCGATTCGATCGCCGCTGGCCGGGCGGTCTATTATTATGGTTCCGGGCATTCCGTTATCCCAGGACTGGATGTCTTTCCGCGCTATGGTTCTTTTGTTGGCCTGCAGCCCATCCACGACACGCGTCTCATGTGGTCCAATGTGATCGGACCAGGCGGAACGCCGGAATTGTTGTGGATCGAACGGCAGGAGGGCTATGTCAAGAATGTGTTGGAGTCCTATGTACTTGATCCGCGGGATACAATGATCGTGATCTCCCATGGGGGATTAAATGCGGCAGGTATTGAAGCGGCCATGATCGCCAAAGAGCATGGTTTGAAGGTGGTGGCAATCACTTCCGTCCAAAACTACAGGGTCAACAAGGCACGCCATACCTCCGGAAAGAAACTGGCGGATGTCGCGGATGTGGT
>JBLNAU010000479.1:0-3547 GCA_050259515.1 Syntrophothermus sp. | reverse complement strand
TTTGGCGGCTATGTTCGGCTCAAACCAACCTAACCCCTGGTTTTATCGCGCCGCCCCCCTGTGGGGGAGCGGGCCGCTTCGCTGATCCTTCTTATTGTTTCTCAACACATAAAAAATCCCTATACGCGCCTGTTTCATACAGTGGTATCATCGACGATACGCAGGGCCGCCATACCAGCTTTCCCCCGAACATCGCATCCATTCATAAATCACTCCCCTGGAAATTCGGTAACGAACTGCAGGGCCTGTTTTGGAGTTCGAATCATTCCCTGGCAAATTATTTTTACTCAGGCAACCGAAGTAAAACTGTATGTCCCAGGTTACTCAAGGTCTTTCCCAGCCTCAGAACATTCGAGGAAACTCCATTGATGTTGTGGTATTGGCTGCTTCTGCAGGAAGTCCTGCTTCGATCGGCGTAGTTTTGCGCGGCCTTCCCTCGGATTTTCCAGTCCCCATTGTTGTGCTGCTGCATGGAGAGCTGAAATCTTCCGTTAAGGAGATCAGGCAGCAGCTCCCGTTCGACCCACACAGGGTCAAACGCGGCGCAGTCCTGGCTCCCGGGAGGCTGCTGTTGTGCCCACCGGGGATGTTCGTGGAACTGCAGCCAGATGGCACATTCCTGATCTCACCCACCGATCACAACGCGATCGACAGCCCTGTTGAACATTTCTTTGAATCGGTCGCCCGCAATTTCGGCAAACGGGCGATCGGCGTGATCCTGGCCGGCCTGGGAGCGGATGGGGTTCGGAGTGCCCGTTACCTTCGTCTCGCAGGCGGATGTGTGATCCTCCAGAGGGAGGAGACAAATGATCTCATTCGACCGGATACAGGAGTGACCCGGGCATCCCTCAGCCAGATTGCTTCAGCCCTGGTCGACCTGGTGGGGGATCGCCATGTACCTGCATCAGCCCACAGTGATATCCCCGAGAGTATGCTTCTCGAAGAGCGAATAGACCAGAGCGAGGCCAAGTTCCGTGCGCTGGTCGAGCCTTTCGCACAGGCAGTCTGGGAAACCGACGCGGCAGGGATGATCGTGACGGACACGCCAAGCTGGCGTGCCTACACCGGACAGACTCTGGAGGAGGCGTTGGGAGATGGGTGGGTGAATGCCGTTCATCCGGATGACCGGGCTTATGCACTGCACCAATGGCGGAAGGCAGTTCGTAATGGCGCACCGCTAAATGCCGAATTCCGATTGCAGGGTCCTGGTGGGGACTGGCGCTGGACCAATGTGCGCGCAGTCGCACTCCGGGATGCTGGGGGGAAAATCCTAAAATGGGTTGGAATGAATATTGATATCACCGAACGCAAACAAACGGAAGAAATCCTGCGCCAAAGCGAGGAGAAATTGCACTGGGCTTCCGATCTCAATGCCTTCCGGGTAAAGCTGAACGATGCCCTGGGGCCGCTTAATGATCCGCTCCAGATCCTCAGGGAGGCGATGCGCGTGATAGGAGAGCAACTACAGGTGGACCGCGTGATGTACGCCGAGGTGGACGAGGAAAGGGACAGCTACGTGATCCCCGAAAATTACGTCCGCGGCGAAATTCCCAAGATCCTGGGACACTTTTCGTTGAGCGCGTTCGGTGGAGTGAGTGAGATCCTGCGCCGGGGTCAGCTGCTTGTGATAAACGATGTTCGTTCAGCACCCGGATTAAAGAAGGCGGATCGGACGAATCTTCTGTCTACGGGTGTTGTCGCGACCCTTGGCGTTCCGCTGATCAAAGATGGTCGTTGGGTGGCCAATTTCGGCATCCAGCATACGACAGCCCGGGAGTGGACGATCAGTGAGACCGCGCTTGTGCAGGAGACTGCCGAACGCACCTGGGCCACATTGGAACGTGCCCGCGCCGAGGATGCCCTGCGCCAGTCCGAGGCCCGCTACCGGATTTTGCACGAAAATTTGCGGGATGCCTTCGTCCAGGTCGACATGCAGGGCAATATCCTCAACTGCAATGACATCTACTGCCAGATGATGGGATACTCTTATGAAGAGCTCACCACGCTGACCTACCAGGACTTAACTCCAGAGCGCTGGCATGCAATGGAGGAAAGGATCGTCAGGGAGCAGATTCTCCCGCGAGGATTTTCCGACATCTACGAGAAGGAATACCGCCGCAAGGATGGATCGGTTTTTCCCGTCGAGCTGCGAACTATTCTTTGGCGGGATTCATCAGGTCAGCCAAAAGCGATGTGGGCCATTATCCGGGATATCACCGACCGGAAACGCGCCGAAGAAGACTTACGCAAGTCGGAAGCCCGCATTCAGAAGGCATTATCCATTGAAACAGTTGGTGTGCTTTTCTTCCGCCTCGATGGCGCCATCACCGATGCAAACGATGCCTTTCTGAAGATGAGCGGGTACAGCCGCGAGGAGCTTGTGCAGCTGGAGGAATGGTCTCTGCTGACTCCCCCGGAGTTCATGAAAGTGACCTCCAGAGCTGCAAAAGAGGTCGCTGAAAAAGGACAGGCCACACCCTATGAGAAGCAAATGCTGCGCAAGGATGGCTCACGCTGGTGGGGGTTGTTCGCCCCCACACGACTGACTGGCCGCGGATTGGAGTCCGAATGTGTCGAGTTCATCATCGACATTACCGAGCGAAAACGCTTCGAGGAGCGGTTCCGGTTGCTGGTGACCGCCAGCTCCGACCTGGTATACCGGATGAATGCCGACTGGAGCCAAATGGAAAGCCTGGTGGGGAAAGGCATGCTGGCAAGCCTTGATACCCCTGTCAGCGACTGGATGAACCGCTATATTCTGCCCGAAGATCAGGCACAGGTATGGGCCTTTGTTCAGGATGCCATTCGCACCATGTCCGTTTTCGAGGCGGAACACCGGGTCATCCTGGCGGACGGTTCGGTCGGCTGGATCTATTCGCGTGCCGTTCCGGTGCAAAACGAACAGGGCGAGATCATGGAATGGTTCGGTGCCGCAAGTGATGTCACGCTGCGCAAGCAGGCAGAGGCGGCCTTGCGCGAGAACGAGAGGCAGTTGCAATTGCTCAATGAGTCTTTGGAGCAAAAGGTGGAGGAGAAAACCTCAGAGCTGCGCCAGCTTGCATCCGAGCTGACCAAGGCCGAGCAGCGCGAGCGCAACCGCATCTCCCATATCCTGCATGACGATCTTCAGCAGCGGATTTATGCCATTCAGATGCAGTTGTCATTTCTACGGCAGGAGCTGCCCGGGGGGAATCGGGCGGCCTTGAGGGAGGTGTCCAACATCGATAAAGAGCTGGACGATGTTCTCAAAATCGCCCGCAACCTCAGCATCGACTTAAATCCGCCGATCCTGCGCGGAGAAGGGTTGACCCAGGCCATTTCCTGGCTGGCATCCAAAATGCACCAGCAATACGGGCTGCCGATCGAAGTTCGTGCAGATGAGTCCTATACGATTTCGGATGTAGAGCTGCATGTGCTCCTGTTCAACTGCGTACGCGAGCTGTTGTTCAATGTCGTTAAACATGCCCAGGCAGTTCGGGCAGAAGTGGTGTTGCAATGGGTGAATTCCAGCATCCGGATCGAGGTCAATGACGATGGCCACGGATTC
>JBLNAU010000478.1:0-6647 GCA_050259515.1 Syntrophothermus sp. | reverse complement strand
AACAAGTAATGAGATAAATATGACCCACAAATTCCTGGAACTCATCTACGCGCAAACCCTCTTGGCCGATGGGGCCATGGGGACAATCCTTCACGCGCATGGCGTAGGCTTGGACAGGTGCTTCGACGAGCTGAACCTGACCAGACCGGGAGCCGTGGCGGAGATCCAGCGCGCCTACATCACCCAGATTAGCGTCCTATCGCAGGAAGAGATCCCGGCGTATCAATTCATCCCCGAGCAATCGACTGCTGCGATCATTGTCCATCATCCCCAGGCAAGATATTACAGTGTGGGAGAATCAAGTGTTGAGCAATTGATGAGATCACAACGATGAAAAAACTGACAATCACAGGCATTCCATCGAATCATTGGCAGATAATATTGCTGGGGCTTGTAATCGCGCTTGCATTAAGTTTTGCAGCTGCGTCACTGGTGCCACCTGCCATTGATTGGACAGAATCCTTCCGGCCTGCTGCGTTAACGCTGCTTTCAGGACATTCACCGTACAACAATCCGCTCATTGTTCATGCTCCCTGGGGGTTAATTGCTTTAATCCCACTCGCAGTTCTCCCTGAAGCGGTCGGAAGAACAATGATGATTTTCTGTGCGCTGGCATCCATTACGTTTGTTGCGCATCGCCTAGGCGGCAAACCCCTCTCCATTGCCTTTCTACTGCTTTCTCCCATTGTCATGCATGAGATACTGAATGGCAGTATAGACTGGCTGGCCATAATTGGCTTCGTTGTTCCGCCTGAGTTTGGATTATTTTTTATTTCCATAAAACCTCAAATTGGAATTGCCGTAGCTCCCTTTTGGTTAATCGAAGCCTGGCGTATTGGTGGGTGGAAGCATGTCTTAAAAGTATTTGCTCCGTTTACCATTGTGCTCTTGTTATCCTTTGCAGTATTTGGTGCATGGCCCTTCCAGGCGACCCAATACCCAAGCCTGTGGTGGAATGCTAGTTTTTGGCCTTTGTCCATCCCGGTTGGGCTTGCATTGTTCGTCAGTGCGGTGAGAAAACGAAGGATCGAATATGCCATGGCAGCCTCACCGTGTTTATCCCCATATGTATTATTTCACTCCTGGATTGGGGCCCTGCTTTCAATCGTTTCCTCAGTTCCCGAAACCATCGCCGCAGTGGTGGGACTTTGGATTGTTTTTGCGATGCAATATTTTGCTTGATGGAATCAACTGGTAAATACTATGGTAAAAAACAGCTTTATAGAAAAAATCTTGAATTCCACCCTCCTGGCCGACGGGGCCATGGGGACCATTCTTCATTCACGCGGCATTGGCTTTGACAGATGCTTCGACGAGCTGAACCTGACCAACCCGGGGTCTGTGGCGGAGATCCATCGCGCCTATATTGAAGCCGGAGCACAATTGATTATCACCAATACCTTCGGCGCGAACCGTTTCAAGCTGGCCAAACATGGCCTGCAAAATCAAGTTGCCGAGATCAACCGGGCCGCGATGGACCTGGCAAAACGGGTTGTATCGGCCTCCTTCAAAGAGGTGTTGATTGCTGGTGACGTCGGTCCGCTGGGAGTCCGAATCGCTCCCTATGGCAGGGTCAAGCCCGAGGCGGCACGCGAGGCGTTTGCCGATCAGATCCGTTCCCTGGCCGAAGCAGGAGCCGACCTGATCGTCATCGAAACGTTTAGTGATCTTTACGAGATCAAAGAGGCGATCAAGGCTGCCCGTCGGGTCTGTGAGTTGCCCGTGGTGGCATCCGTTACGTTCACGCGCGATGACCGCACGCTGCTGGGAGACGATCCTGTCGTGGTGGCACGCCGATTACAAGAGGCGGGCGTGGATGTGATCGGAGTCAACTGCTCGGGCGGACCTGCCCAGCTATTACGTCTCTTAAAGCTGATGAGCCAGGCAGTGCCCGATGCAAAATACTGGGTCAAGCCGAACGCAGGCTGGCCGGAACAGGTCGGCGGGCGCATCATGTACCCGGCCGATGCCGAATATTTTGGAGATTACGCGCTTTCCTTTCGGGAGGCGGGTGCATCCGTCGTTGGAGGATGCTGCGGGACAACCCCACAGCATATTGCGGCCATGCGCAAGGCTCTCGATACAGCCCCACAAATCGACCAGGCTCGCATCACCATTCTGCCACAGGAGGAGATCCCGGAGACCGCACAGGAACAGCCCACCCAGTTCGCCCAAAAACTGGCCGCCGGAAAATTTGCAGTCGCCGTCGAAATGGATCCGCCGCGTGGACTATCCACACACAAGCTGCTGGCCGGTGCCTCGCTGCTGGCCGATGCCGGCGCAGACGTCATCAATGTGGCCGACTCGCCCATGGCCCGTATGAGGATGTCTGCCTGGGCGGTTTGCGATGTGGTTCAAAGGAAAGTGGGAGTGGAGACCACGCTCCACTTCCCCACCCGCGGACGGAACCTGCTGCGCGTGCAGGGTGACCTGCTCGCCGCTCACGCGTTGGGGATCCGGAACGTGTTCGTCGTCATGGGCGATCCAACCTCCGTTGGTGATTATCCCGAAGCCATGGATAACTATGACCTGGTCCCCTCCGGCCTGATCAAGCTGATCAAGCAGGGCTTCAACATCGGCGTAGACCATTCCGGGACTTCGATCGGCCAGCCTACGAACTTCTTTGTGGGAGCAGCGCTTAACCTGTGCCCACCCAACCTGGAAAGTGAGATCAAGAATCTGCGGCGCAAGATCCAGGCCGGCGCGGATTTCCTCCTCACCCAGCCCGTCTATCGAAACGAGGATGGACCCAACCTGCTGGAGGCGTATGAGGCCCGATACGGCCGGCTTGACAAACCGGTGCTGGTTGGGATCTTGCCGCTGGTCAGCGTGCGGCATGCAAACTTCCTGCACCACGAGGTGCCTGGCATTTTCATCCCACAGGAAATCCTCAAGCGCATTGAAGCTGCCGGTGAAGATGGCTCGCCCGCCGGTGTGGAGGTCGCCGTTGAGCTGATCGAACAGCTCAAGACGTGGGCGGGAGGCGTGTATATCATGCCTCAGTTCCACAAGTTCGATATGATCGCTGAGATCATCGAAGCAGTCGTGTGAACCAATATCCCATCACGTGGAAGTGATAACGAATGGTAGAATCGAATCACATCGTTTCCACTTTTCAATTCCAGGACTCCTATGCTTCTGACAATTGATATCGGCAACACCAACGTCACGCTCGGCCTGTATAACGGCAACATCCTAGGTTCACACTGGAGGCTGGCCACCGACCATGCCCGCATGCCGGATGAATACGGCCTGCAGTTCCAGGGACTTTTGCAGAATGCAGGCTGCACGCTCAAGGATCTGAAGGGGATCAGCCTGGCTTCCGTCGTGCCGCAATTAACCGGGCGCGTCGTGCAGGCATGCCGGGAGTATCTGGAACAGGAGCCTTTCCTGGTGGATGTTGGCATCAAGACCGGCATCAAAGTCCGTTATGAGGATCCCAAGGCTGTGGGGGCGGACCGCATTGCGGATGCTGTGGCGGTCATGTATCTGTACGGGGGACCGGCCTGTGTCATCGATTTTGGGACCGCGACCACTTTCAACGCCGTGACCCGCGAAGGGGAATACCTGGGCGGTGCCATTACAGCGGGGATTAACCTGGCGACGGAGGCACTCTTCACGCATGCCGCCAAGCTGCCACGGATCGACCTGCAAAGACCTCCATCGGTCATTGGCAGGAACACCGTCCATGCCATGCAGGCCGGGCTGCTGTTTGGCTATGTGAGCATGGTGGAAGGCATGGTAGAACGGTTCCGGCGCGAGTTGGGCCTGTCCATGAAGGTCATCGCCACCGGCGGCCTGGCGGAAGTCATCGCACAGGAAACCGACGTGATCCAGATCATCGCCCCATGGCTTACCCTGGACGGATTGCGCATCCTCTGGGACCTGAATCACCCGCTGTAGCATTGCAATTTCATCCGTTAACAGATCTCTTAGAATTTTTACTTGTCACGTTAATACGGGCGCGCTATAATCAGCGCCGCTATCAAGGAGTAAGGACTATGCCCGTTTATACATACCGCTGCGAAAACTGTGGTGTTCAATTCGAGAAACATCAATCGTTTAACGATGAGCCGTTGAAGACCTGTCCGGAATGCCGCAAGAAGTCATTGAAGAAAGTCATCACACCGACCAGGATCATCTTCAAGGGATCCGGATTCTATGCCACCGACCACAGATCGGCATCCGGGGATGTATCACGGAGCAGCAAGTCGGAAAGCAAATCCGCCGACAAGACCTCAGAGACCAAAAGCTCTGAAAAGACCGACAAGTCTGACAAGACCGAATAAAAATACTTAAAACAAAGAGAGAAGGCCCGCAAGACCTTCTCTCTTTTGATTCCAGTCCATCTCTAGCAGACTGCAGGCGGCAGCCAGGTGCTCACGATCACATCCAGGGTGATCCCATAGGCCATGGAATTCCAAAATCGCATGCTTGGGGGCTCATCCTTGACCTGCTGCCAGTATCCGGAAAACACAAAAAAGGTTACAGCCAGTGCCACAGCCAGGTGGATCAGGATCACCTTCCAGTCTCCAAAGCACCAGGGGGTCTGGTTGCGGATCACGATCACAGCGACGCTGTACACCCAGCGCAGGAGCACGCCGATAAAAACACCGATGAAGACCTGGATCTTGGCGCCCGTATCCTCCTGCTGGGTGGCCAGTTTAAAGCGGATGGCTTCGTTGAAATTGAATGAGTTCATGTCCCGTTCTCCTAATACGTCCACGGGGCAACCAGGGCATCGATCGAGACCCCGTACGCCACGGAATTGAGAAAACGTCGCCAGCCTGACTGATCCTTGACCTTCTGCCAGTATCCGGAAAAGACAAATATGGTCACAATCAGGGCAACCACGAGCCGCGCAATAATGACGCCAAAGATCCACGGCTCATGTCTCTGGATGATATCCACCAGAATCCAGCGCAGGAGCACACCGGCAAAAACGCCAAAGAATACCTGGACTTTGGCGTTGGTGTCATCCTGCTGGGTGACAAGCCTGAATCGAATTGCATCATTGAAAAAGAATGACTGCATACCCACTCCTCCTTCCAGCATTTTGAGTCATTATAGCAAATTGCCATTTTCCTATCAATTATCAATCGAATCCATGAAGTTTTGATAGATATATGACAATTCTCACTAAAGAAAATAGACAGAAACAGTCATAATTGTGACCTCTATCACTGATAATTACGACCCGAAAGGTGTAAATTAAGGGCATAAATAAGTTTAGTCATTCTTCCTAGAAAGGAAATACAAAATGTCTGAAAACGTTATTACCCGCCAAGGCAAGGCCATTGAGACCCCTTCCATCATCACCATGCTCCTCACCGACAAGCGCTTTGCCATCCTGTGGCTGCCCATCCGTGTATGGCTTGGCTTGCAGTGGGTCGAAGCTGGTTATCACAAGCTTACCAACCCTGCCTGGATGCAGACCGGCCTGGCTCTCAAAGGCTTTTGGACAGGCGCCACCCAGATCCCCGCGGAAGGACACCCCGCCGTCGCCTACGGCTGGTACCGTGAATTCCTACAAATGATGCTCAATGCACAGGCCTACACCTGGTTCGCCAAGATCATCGCAGTCAGCGAAACCCTGATCGGTGTAGCATTCATTCTCGGTATCTTCGTCGGCCTGACAGCCTTCATTGGTGGCTTCATGAACTGGAACTTCATCATGGCTGGTTCCGCCAGTGTCAACGGCATGTTCTTCGGCCTGGCTGTTCTGCTCGTGCTGGCCTGGAAGATCGCCGGCTACATCGGCCTGGATTACTTCCTGCTTCCAAGAATTAGCGCCCTGTGGACACGATCCAAAACTGAGTAACAGGAATTTATTCAACAAAAAGACGGCGAAATGATCGCCGTCTTTTGATTTAAGGATTATCACGCGATGGGGATGACAATGTGCTGCCCATCAAAATCCCATTCGACCAGTAGAAGCCAGTGGCTCCCGAAGGGAGGATATCGAAAGTATGAGATTGATCGTAACCCACTCTCTCAAAAAGAACGATCTTCGCTCCATCGAGAATCTCCCCATTTCCAAGATCTCCCAGCATTCGCCCATCGGAGGTTGGGTGACCGGGTGACGCCCATAGCTCACGTCCGTCGGCCAGGGTGATGTGGATCATTTGATGGGTGGTAGGGACTCTCACACTCCCGACCTGAACAATGGAGGCCGGCACGCGCCGGCCCGCGTCATCCTGCGTCCAGACCGGGTCCCCCATCCGAAGTTCCTCCACGCGGACAGCGCCACGCGGTGTGTCGATCCTTGTCCCGGCCGCCAGGCAGATCGGACAGGTCAGCATTGCCGGATCGCGCTTGCTTATATCTATGACACCTTTTCCATCAATTGTCCCGGTGACCGCCGTCCCGGACTGCTCCTCTTTTCCAGTCTGGATCTGAAACTGGTATTTGTCATTGACGATTTGAAGGAAAATGGCGTTGAGTTTCTTATGCTCACGATAGACCTGGAGCTTTTGTTCGTCGGTAAAGGCCGTCACACCGGTCAGGCCATTGTGGCTGAGTATCGTCTGGAACTCCGCCTGGTTTGCCTGCAGCTCCGGAAAAGCCTGGACGGCTAGGTCCGATTCCTCGGCGCGAGCGATTGGATAAAAATCGGGATCGCAGAAGAAAAAATCCGGGAATTGATC
>JBLNAU010000477.1:0-4758 GCA_050259515.1 Syntrophothermus sp. | reverse complement strand
TCCGCGCCATCCTCCGTGATGGCTACAAACCCCTCCTGGAATCTGGTTTCCCCTTTTGCCCAAGCGTGAGAGTTGCTGGTCCCGAACAGGATACGCTTCATATCGGGCGTGATCTCCGTCCGCTCGAGGACTTCGGCAGTGATCGCATCCACGCCGTCGGGCAGCTGGACCACATAACAGGGACCGGTCAGCACCTCGAGAGGCAGACTCTCGACCGTGCTGCCATCCTGCAGGAAATGATAGGGAGCGTCCACATGCGTACCGGCATGTACACTTGTGCTGAGGTTCGTCATGTTGACAGGAGTGCCATCATCCCAAACCGCAAAATGCTCGATGATGATTCCCTGCATGCCAGGCCAGACGGGAAGGGACGGAGAGAGAGTCAGCGAAATGTCGTGGATGGTCATGGTGAGTCTCCTGGATCGGGCGTTATGGCGTTGGCGTCGCTGTCATGAGCGGCGGGAGGGCCATGGGCGTGAGCGTGGGCGTAATGGTGGCTGTCGGCGTGGGAACCGCTGGAAGCCAGCCGCTGTAGGAAAAATATTCCTGGAGGAACCCGGGGCGCTCTGCTTCCGTCATGGGACGCGGCCGGGAATAATCCTCCATCATGGCGGGGATCAATTCAACGCTGATCAGCCTTCCCTCGTAAATGACATAACGGTCGAGGAACACTCGCCGGATGCCGCGTGGCATCCAGCTTTGATCGCCCATCTGGTCAAAGAACATATTGCCCAGCCCATAATGGATGAAGGCATCCTTGTAAAATTCCATCTTCTGGGCGTAGTGGGCCTGGCTGCCGCTGACGATCGAGGCCCCCGACTCGGCCATGAGCTGGAAATCCTTGACCTGCTGCGGACTGGGGATCGCGTCATAGCTTTCATTCCACTGGAATGTGGACACAACCACATAGCCCTCGGCCTTGAGCTGGTTGATCTTGTGGGTCAGGTAATCGAAATCACAGGGAGCCGCGCCCGGCTTGAAATCGGTCGCCGTTGGGAAGCGGTTCACGTCCGGCTTGTTGCAGCCGATGAACGCGATCTTGTTGCCATTGATCTCGAACAACGCGGGCTTGAGGGAATCCTGTAAATCGAGGCCGCCGCCAAAATAAGGCAGTCCCTTTGCCTTGTAGATATCGATCGTTTCCCGCATGCCTGCCGCGCCTCGGTCGGCGAAGTGATTGCCGGTCAGCTCGACCACATCGGTACCCACATCTGTAAGAAGATCGATGTATTTTGGATCGCTGCAGAAGACCAGCGCGGCCTGGTCCGGCTTGGGAAAGGTACAGCCGGTATAGAACGGGATCTCATTGCTAATATGGGCAATGTCCGCTTCACGCATGATGTTACGGATATTTTCACCCGGATACGTGACGCTCTTCAACTCCATGGTGTAGGCGGTGGCGCGTACCAGGGCGGTCACCCCTGTCATGATGATCGTTGTCACCTTGGACGGATCGTAATTGGACGCAGACCGGGACTGAGGATCGACATAGGCCACCAGGGGATATTTTGCAAGATCAAAGCCCTTGCGGATCGGAGATTGTCCATCGACGGTCAACACCTTCCATTTGGGCTGGAGTTCCTCAAACGGGATGATCGCCCACGATCCCAACTCAGACCAGGCGGTCTCGAGCAGCCGGTCCGCAGCCACCACCTGTACCAATCCACTGGCCGGTTGGCCCCACAGGGCAGTGAGCGCCGAGAGCGTCGATTCATCCATGTACAACGGATGCCCGCTGAAGGCCGCAGGGACGGTTCCCTCTGTCCATGCCAGGTGAAGCTCGTCAGAGGTCACGCCATCGGTCACCGTTGGGAAGGGAGCGACCAGGGCATATACCCACGGCACCTGACTGGCATTCTGTCCCGCTTCGGAGGAAGTGTTCACCTGTACGCTGACCGGTGAGGGTGTGAATGTGTTGATCTTTACGGAGGATCGAATCACGGGAGTCGCTGGAACAGCCGGAGAAACTGAATTGCCCGGAGAGCCGCAGGCCGAAACAATTACCATAAAAGCAGTAACGGCTGCGAGGAATATATATTTTCGCGGCCCCTGCGCCGGTTGAGTTTGGTTCATGGACATAGCGCCAGATTATACATCCGCCCGGAGCATCATTTCCGAGAGCGTAAATTCCTTCAAGGCGGCCCGGTCGATCGTCACACCCAGGCCCGGCCCGGTTGGGACATCGATCGTGCTGTCTGGGTTCAAGACAAATCTCTCATTCGTAATATCCCGCTGATAGTAACGGTCGGAGGCGGAGATGTCACCGGGCAGGACAAACCCGGGCAGCGAGGCAAGCGCAAGATTGGAGGCGCGCCCCACCCCGGTCTCCAGCATGCCGCCGCACCAGACAGGCACTTCCCGCTCAAAACAATAATTATGGATGGCGATGCCCTGGCTGAGTCCTCCCACCCGGGCCGGCTTGATATTGATGATCCGGCAGGCTTCCATTTCAAGGGCATAGCGCGCGTGGCGGGGAGAGATCACACTTTCATCCAGGCAGATCGGCGTCTTGAGCTCGGCCTGCAATTTGCGGTGATCCCAGATGTCATCTTCGAAGAGCGGCTGTTCGATCAGCAGCAGGTCGAGGTCATCGATCGCCTTTAATACGTTTGCGGTTTCCAGGGTATAGGCTGAATTTGCATCCACCTGCAGGCGCAGATTCGGATAGGCGCCACGCACGGCGGAAGTCTCGTCCACTTCGCGTCCGGGCTTGATCTTGATCTTGACGCGGCGATATCCCTGCTCCAGATAGGAGGCAACCGTCCCGACCAGCGCCTGGGCGGAAGGCTGGATGCCGATCGAGACTCCCACATCCACTTGTTGGCGCGTCCCGCCGAACATTTCCCTGAGCGAACGCCCGTCGCGTTTCCCGAGCAGGTCCCATAACGCCATCTCAACCCCGGCCTTGGCCAGATGATGGCCGCGGATCCCTTCGACGCGCTTTTGAAAATCAGCCGCGTCGCGCACATCCTTTCCCAGGATGAGCGGCACGATGAAATCTTTCAGGATGTGCCAGGCAGTGCCCGTGGTCTCATAGTTGTAGCCGGGATCACGCGAGGCGACGCATTCGCCGTAGCCCGTGAGTTCTTCCGCATGTAAGGTGATCAGGATGCATTCGCGATCGGTCTCGCGTCCAAAAGAGGTCTCGAACGGCGCGACCAGCGGCATGGAAATATGGTGGAGAGTGATGGATTCAATTTTCATGGGGGTATAGGATATCGTTAACTGTCACACGAAAGGGTTTGCCTGGCCTCCTGGATCACGCCCATATCCGCCGAGGGCAGTTGACCCAGGCGTGACCAGTTGGTACACAAAATTTTCTTTAATCCGGCATTTGTCTTCTGAGCGGCGCGGGTCAGCTCATACGCCTTTTGCCAGTCACCGGTTTGAGCGTAGGCCTCGATGAACGGTAGGTACTCGGAACCCAGCCCGGGCTTGAAGCCATTTTTCTGGGCCTCCCTGTACAGGGCAAGGACGGTATCCCAGTCCATCATCTGCCTGGCCAGGTCGGCCCTCTCAAAGTAATAACACCAATCCCGCTTGGGCTCCGGCCCAAAAATATCAGGGTCTGGAGGTGGGGTCGAGGGGTCGGTTACGATCTGGGATGGATTGGCAACAGCCATCAGGATATCCCGTCCATCGCTCAGGAGAGGATCGTACATGTATACCGAATCCAGCACCCGCAGACAGGAATCCTTCTGCTGGTGAAGGACGGCAATGGCATTCGATGTATTTCCATTGAACTCCAGGTTGCGAAGGGCCTTTCGATATGACATGTCCGGGCGGTAATCGAAGTGCCCCGGCCGGGTGTACATCCAATAGGGAAGCGTCCCATCCTCTGTCTGATAATGATATAAAACATTGATGGCATACCCAACATCGGCGTAATGGGTGACGGTTAGGGAAGGCTGCTCGAGCGCAATGACGGATGTGCCGGGCTTCAACGCGGGCACCCGCCAGTAAAGCTGCCAGTAGTATTCAAGCTGCGTACGCCAATCGAGCCGGTATTCATTGACCACCCAGATCTGGGCCGCGATCGAAAAGACCATCAGGAAACCCAGGATCAGCTTTTGCCCGGCGGGACGGATAAACCACAACAGCAGCGCCAGCACCATCAGGCAGGCCCCCAGCATGGGAGCCAGGGCAAAACGGTCCGCCCAGCCGCCTGAACTGATATCCTTGCCAATCATCCACACCGGGATCGCTCCTAGGAGGTAAAGGATGATACCGAGGATAAAAACCGAGGCCGGAGAGGAATTCTCCGCCGGTTCCCCTTCGTGAACATCATAAAAAAATGCAAAAGCCAGTGTCAACAGGATCCCCATTCCAAAGGCAAACCAAGCCACCCGGCTTTCGAAGGTAAAGCCTTGGAAGTCCAGAAGGGCATTCATCCAGACCTGAAAAACGGAATAAATCAAATCCTTGGCACCCCGGTTGATGAGGTCCAATAAGGTACTCACCAGGGATCCCTGCAGCCCTCCGATCGTGGAATTGATCTCACCAATACGGCTTGTCGTTTGGAATATGACTGGAAAATAAATCAGCCGGCACCAGAAATAGAAAACCGTGATCACAAAATAGGGGAGATAAAGGACGGCGACCCGGCGCACGGTTTGCCATCTGTTTTCATATTTTCCGGAGAGCAGCATCCAGAGGATGACCGGCCGTGCAAATTCAAGGGCAGAGAAATACTCGGTGGTAAAGAGCTGGAGGAAAGCGACCAGCCAGGAAAGCGGAAAGAGGACCCGTGCCCATTGC
>JBLNAU010000476.1:0-2673 GCA_050259515.1 Syntrophothermus sp. | reverse complement strand
AAACTCTCCTTGGCATTCCACAATCAGAGCCGTACAGGAGATATCCTCACCCGGGTGACCTCCGATGTGGCTGCGGTGGAGGATTTCATTATTTCCAATCTTTCAGATTTTCTCGGTAGTGCGTTGTTCCTCGTTTTCGTCTTGGTTGGGATGTTCTGGAGTGCCTGGAAAATTTGGAAGCCCGGGCCAGGAGCGGAAGGTGATGCTGCCGTGTTCATTATCCCCCTCATAGCGGTGTCGATCCTTCCAGTGATGACCATAGTATCGAATTATTACAGCAGTCGGATCAAGGCCGCCAGCAAACGTCAGCGCTCCACCGAAGGTGAACTCGCTTCTGCTGCGCAGGAAATGCTGGCCTCGATTCGCGTGGTTCAGACCTATGGCCAGGGCGGCTATGAACAATCCCTCTTTTCAGCACAAAGTCGCAAAGCGATGAATGCAGCATTAGATGCCGCCGGCTACCAGGCGCGTTTTAGCTGGGTGGTGAGTGTCTTGGGCGCCATTGCCACGGCAGCGGTGATCTGTGTGGGAGCGTGGATAATATTCAGAAATCCTGTCAGCATGGGAGTTGGCGCTTTGGTTGTCTTCACGAAATGGATCGATGATATGTTCAAGCCGACGAAAAAGCTGATCGCCCAGTGGAACGCATTTGGCAAGCTGTATGCCAGTCTGGAGCGGGTAGGTGATCTGATGGACATGAAGCCGGAGGTGCACGATGATCCCGACGCAGTCCCTGCACCGCCATTTCGTGGCCGGCTCGAGTTCCGGAATGTGGTTTTCACCTATCCAGCACTTGGATCCTCGAAAAGGGGATCGGATGAAAAACCGCCGCGCCCAACCTTGAACAATCTCTCATTTGTAATCGAACCGGGTCAGGTTGTGGCAGTGGTCGGTCATACAGGTGCTGGCAAAAGTACGATTGTCCAGCTCATCCCTCGCCTGTACGACCCGAATGCGGGTGAAATCTTGATTGATGGACACGATATCCGCGAGTACACTCTAGACTCGTTAAGGGCCCAAATGAGCATGGTCCTGCAGGAGTCCATCCTATTTACCGGGAGCATCCTGGAGAATATTGCCTATGGCCGCCCGGATGCCACTGGCCCGGAAATCCTCGAAGCCTCAAAAAATGCCAACGCAGACGAATTTGTCTCAAAGATGCCGGATGGGTATTACACGGCGTTAGGGGAGCGCGGTTCAAATCTATCGGGTGGACAGCGTCAGCGAATTGCGATTGCGCGTGCCTTTATTCGCGATACACCCATTCTTATTCTGGATGAGCCGTCCACCGGGCTGGACGCGGAATCAACCGACTTGGTGCTGCAAGCTTTGCGAAAATTGATGAAGGGCAAAACCACCATCATTATTTCTCATGAACTCAATTTGATCCGCGATGCAGATAAGATCATTGTCATTAAAGCAGGAGGGATTGAGCAAATCGGTACGCACGAAGAGCTCATCCGCACGGGGGGACTGTATGCCAACTTGTATGCCATGCAATCCGGACAAAGAGAGATAGGTGGTAATACACTGCCCGTGTCCGAGATGGCGAATTCGAAAATAGATGGGGGCTGAAAACAATTATGACCAAGGCGGCCGTAGAGCATTTGATTGAGATTCTAGACAGTAATTTGCCTCGCAGCATTTTATTCCAGAAAAATGTGCCTGTCCTGGCCGAAGCCTTTCATGTCGAGAGCATGAGGCAAATCTTGCAGCATGCTCTTCTGGGTCCCAATAACGAGCGTTATTCCATTGTAAGCTGTATTCCTGGAAAGGCGCTTTACCTGCCGGATCACATGATCAACCTGCAGTACAAGCTGACTGTTCTGGACAAAACAGCCGGCCAGACGAGTACAACTCTGGCAAACGCGCGACTCTTTGAGGATATCTCAAGCTGCAAAGCATACCTGGAAAATACTCTGGGTTCGATTGCTGCTCGAACAAACAATCGCCCGGAAATAAAACCGTTTGCCAACCCGGTTGCGATGGTAGAACATTTAAAGATGGCATTATCGGTCTTCCCGATTGACGGCATGATTCCTTTGCTGGTGGAGGCGACCGACCCGCATCAGCTCGCCGCTCTTTTAGCAGAAACGCTGTCAGAGGCCGTGTCTGGTCAATTTCTCATTAAGGATATACGTCTCGAACTTGCACATTACGGACGTTATGAGCGCTGCGTTCTGCGCTATTCAATAGATGGCATACAGGCTGCGACACAAACTCCACATCATATGACGGTCTACGGGAAGATAGACGCGGAGGGACTAGGCGGTGAGACGGTGTCGATTATCTCTGCCTTGCGGGAGAGATTGCAGGAACCTGATGTTCCTTATCGATTCCGTATCCCTTACATCCTGGGCTACTTTCCAGAGATAAGGCTTCTGCTGATGGAAGCGCTGCCGGGAAAGCCTTTTTTCAAGGACTTATTGAAAACCTGGGCAAGCAATGGCAGCCAGGAAAACGGGGACATGGAAGCCTCCTTCGAGCGTCAGCTGACACTGGAGGGAGCGGTTCGAGCCTGCGCTCTGATCGCAGCCACGCTGCATAGCTCGGATATTAAGCTGGGTCCACATAGGACGCTGGAAATCCAAGTTGCTCAACTACGAGAGGAGACCGAGGTTATCGGTCGGACCTTCCCGGAATTGCGTGCACAGATCGAATCCTGGATTAACG
>JBLNAU010000475.1:0-6383 GCA_050259515.1 Syntrophothermus sp. | reverse complement strand
TACTCAGCTCGTAAGCACAGGAAAAGCCAAACTCATCGCTCAGGACCTCTTCGGGCACATTGCCTCTCCGTCCCCCACAGACATAGGCCGTCGAAACATGTGAAAACCGCGCCAGCCCGTGATCCCGATGAACGGCCCGGGCGAACTCGAGCAGGTTTTCCGTACCTTCGACATTCGTCCGGCGCAGTTCCTGGATCGGAGCGTCCACGCGTAGGTCGGCTGCGCAGTGAATGATGTGTGTCACTTCATGCACCAGAGTCTGATAAGTGGATACATCTGTTCCCAGGCGGGACGCACTGACATCGCCGCACAGGACCTGTACACGGGTGCCGATGGCCTCTCGTAGCGCGCGCCAGTCCCACCAGGCACGCGACAGTCTACGCCGGGCAGCCTCCTGATCCCCGGCGCGGACAAGGGCGATCAGCGTGAAATCGGTCCTTTGAATCAACCGCCGTGCGATCTGTGTGCCCAGAAAGCCAGTGGCTCCGGTCAATAAAATTACTTTGCTCATGTCACTACCTCCCAGCCGTGATCTTTTGCAAATGAGCGCAGCAGCTCACGGTTGGTGCGGGCCTTGTTCAAATGCTCTTCATATCCGCGCCGTAATGATTCTTTTTCAAGCGATGGATTGGCCAGCAACTTTTCCACGCGCTCCTTCAACCCAACGCACGGGTTTTGCTTATGGCCATCCACAAAGAAATCATCGGTAAAACCAAGCTCATCGTAGATAGTCTTGAGTCTCAGATCGTGACCCACGGCCAGCTGCGGAACCTGGGCAGCCAGCGAGAGCACGCAGCCATGGTAGCGGGAAGTCAGCAGCAGATCGAGACTTCGCAGCAGCGTAATCATTTGCGAAGCACTGTACTCGCGAGCAGAAAACACTCGTGACCGGCTGGTACATGTCATGTGCTGCTGCACGCGGTGTGCAAAAGGTTCGTCCAGCTCTTCCATACAGATCAGTGCTATTGACTTGCCATGTTCCCTCACCAGGTAGTCTGCCAGTGCGGCGTAGCCAGCTGCCAGCTCAGCCGCGGCTTGTCTTCGCCCGGGTGAAGTGGAATAGTAGTAGGGCCATTTGTAGCAGTCTTCAGCCTTGCCCCATGGACGCAGTACCACCGGCCACAGGTAATAGTTCACCAGGGCCAATCCCACCAGCCCGGAGCGTGCCTCCGGCCAGGCCTGTTGGATCCAACCTTCATCTGACTGGGTGGGTTCGAAGGTAAGAGCATTATCGGCTGTGACCTGGATCGGTGCGGCGACGCCATAGACGTTCAGGCGATCTGCCGCTGCCTGCGAACGGGTGATGATCAGATCGGTCCTGCTGGCTTCATGGTGGACGAGTCGACGATTTACAGCGGTGAGCTGCCCTGCATCCACGGAATACGCCAGTGACGGTTTGCCCGTCCTGTGGGCGCAGTGGGTTGCCCACAAATAAGCCCATAGCAACACGGATGTCGAATCATCCATGTAACAGTGACCTTCGACCAGCATGATCAGATCATGTTCCGCCACCAGCCGGCGGAGTGCAAATGGAAATAATGTGGGGATGGCAACAATACGCAGGTTACGGCCCTCTTGTACGTACCGGCGCAAATTCGATTCATTCAGCGTGGGGACGGTGATGAGCGCGTCGGGCCCGAACACGGCACGCACATCCGCGATGTCAGACAGGAGCAGTGCTTCTGCTCCTGTATTGTTGGCACCGTTATAACCGACAAGGAGAATTTTGGTCTGAGGCATTTTCTCCAACCTTCTCTTTTGAAAAAGCCATTCTTCCATGGGATCGTAAAATCACCAGGCATTTCTATTTCAGGCTGACACTCACATTACCGGCACCACTATGCGCTAAGATCTCGATCTTATCCATAGCACTATCGTATTCAGGCGATTGATAAGTGTCCTTATCAACTTTATTGAATCGCGGCTCTATGATCGTTTTGCCCAATCCTGTGGTCGCGTGAATGTGAGCTGCTATGTTGTTCGGCACTCGAACGACAATGTCACCTGCACCGCTGCCGGCATCGATCGAGTTGCTGCCGGTAATGTCATCGCCAATCTCAACGGTCACTTTGCCCGCACCCGATTTGGCAACCACATTTAGGTTCGCCGCGTTATCCGGCAGAACCACTTTCATATTGCCGCCACCGGTTTCAGCCAAAACGTTGTTGACAACCATACCAGCCAGGTCCAGCTGAACATTTCCACCCCCACTGTGGGCTGTAATATCCATTTGCACCTTGGGGTTGAGGTGAATCTGCCACTCGGTGGCCCCGTTGCAGGCAGACCAGGGGAAACGGAACCATGGCTGTCCACTGTTACCCGCCTTCAGTGTCAGGCTGGCCTGGCGGTTGCTGATATCCACAGATCGCCAGGGAGGGCCCTGTTTTTCCGTATGTTCCAGTGTGCCATTCGCCAGCACCGCCTCGCCGTCGGTAAGGCCATCGATTACCAGGTTGCCGTCACTTACGTTGACTTCGATCTTTGCTGTCCTCGCATCACCAAGGGGCTCCGACAGATTGTAGATCTGCACTTTTTTATTAGAAGTAACATTTAGAGTTTTCATTTGATTCACCTTTCCATTCCTTTTGAATCAGGGGCACCGGGTCCTTGATGAAAGTTCTAGTCCTCGACAGGCTGCCTTCCCAGACCGCACACACTGCACGGGCCGCGACGCCGAAAGTAGTAACCCATCGTTCCCACAGCGAGCGCCGCGCCCCAGATCAGAAACAGCGCGGCGGGACCAACGACGATCCGAATATCCTGCCCACTGGCGGCTGCCGCATCGGACATCTGAGAATAACTGGACCAAATGGTGATACCGCCCACCATAAGCAGCACCGACACGATCGAAGCCGGGATCACCGCCAGAGCGATGGGCACTCGGCGTCCTGCCAGGCCGATCATCCAGCGCGGGAATACTTCGCCCCAGCGCTGCACAAGGCCAAGCATGAGGGCAGCTCCCACCAAGCCGAAGGTCGCCAGGAAGAGTCCTGAGATCCACGTCCCACTCTCCTGGCCTTGACGCAGGTGCTCCTGGCTCATGCCAAGTGGAATTCCCAAAGCCCAGGCGTAGCGGGTGATGGCATACAACACCGGCACGATCATGGCCACATACACAGCGATCCGACCCCAGCGCGCGGCATGATCCGGACTCGTCCACCCCTCCGGTCCATTTCCCCTGCGGCCGCAATACAGGCAGGCGTCCTCGCTCCGGCGGGCGTAGCTGACAGTGGCCCCCAGCCAGAGGAACCCGCCGATCAGACAGAGCAACTGGTGCACCACCGTCCACTGGCTCCACATCTTCAGGTAGACCCGGCCAAACTCAGCGCCAGAAAGAAGCTTAACCATGCCATAAGGTGTGTAGCCGAGCAGGATCAGCAGATTGATGTCGGTCATAAACAGCAGGAGGACCCCGGCAAGCGTTGCGCCTGCGATTATCAGGAGGCGACGGAACACTCGTACCCCGCGCAGCATCGCAACTCCCGCCGCTGCGGCCGGGAGGCCTGCCATCACCACGAAGATCCAGGCCAGGCCCGGCCCGAACTTTCCGACCACTGGTCCTAAATAGTTGGACCCGTTTTCGGGAAGGTAAGGGAACCCGCGCCCGCTAACAACCCAGTACCCCCCCAGCGCGGCATAGAACAATGACCATGCTACTGCTGCGTACGGCACCCAGCGCGGCCAGTCGCGAATACCCCTGCGAGTGGACACGGCACTATCCATCCTGCCAATTACAAGGAATTTATTCATGGATTCTCCTTATGTTTCCGATCGGAAGTCTGTATTGATGGATCGCCACTGGTAACCGATACCAGGGTCAGGTTAAGATCACGGATACGCTCCAGCAGGCCATGGAGAGCCGCCTGATCGGGCAAGGTGCCCGAAAGAAGCGTCCCATCTCCTTCCAGGTGGGTCAGCTTTAATACCGCAAATTCCTCCGACCAGCGTTGATCCAAATGGCCCTTGATCCTGATCTCGTAGTATTCTGGCATGGCGGCTCTCCTTATTCGTATTTATCTATACTGTAGCGCGCGGCGAGCAAACCCGCATCTGCCAAACGGGATATTAGGAGTTTATTTGCAGGCTAATGGTTGGATCAGGGGAGGATGCCAAGCTGTCTGGCGCGAGCTGCCGCCTCGGTCCTGTTTGCGACATCGAGCTTGCGATAGATACTGGCCGTATGAGCCTTGACGGTACCCGGGGCTACAATGAGCTGCCCGGCGATTTCCTGGTTGGTTTTGCCCTGGGCCATCAGTTGGAGGACTTCCACCTCACGCTGGCTCAAGGGTTCAAGCAGACACTTTCCGGACTGGCCTGGCCGTTCCGAGGGATCACTGGTCGGGGAGACTTTTTCCTGTGCTGTCCTGTACCTATGCGGCTCAGCATCGAATTGGGCGAGCAAATGGCTGGCATAGGCCTGCAACGGATTTCCGTCCTCATGGGCCAGCCATTGAGCGAGCAGCCTGTACATGGGCTGGCCCTCATCGAGAAAGAGCCGCACATACCCACTGGGCTCAGCCAGCTCCAGACATCTTGTCAAGGTCAGGTCTGCCCGGGCGTTGTTCCCCATTTTCTGCAGGGCCAATGATTTGAGGATCATAATCTCAATGAGCCGGCCCTGCCTTCCATCTGAGTGGGCAGATTTCTCCAAACAAGACAATAAACGGATGGCTTTCACTGGTTTATTGTGCGCAAGAAGAACCCGCGCCTGCGTGATATGAGCCAGCTCATCTTCATAGTGGAAGGGATCGTTCGAGCCAAAACGCTTTTCGACTGCAGCGACCCAGTGGTTGACTGCCAGCTCATCTCCTTGTACCAGCCACATTTTTACCTGTGCCGCCTCCACTGCGTTGCGAGCTTCAGAGAAAACGCCGCAGGTTCGAATCAGCTGAGCTGCCTTTTTTATCGTTTCTGCCGCGTCCGCACTCTTTCCAAGAGCACGTTGTGCTCGCGCGAGTGTGATGTAAGACAGGCACAGATCATCTGTTTTGCCCCAGGATGTGAGAAGTTCCAGTCCTTGCTTTAAGCGCTCGAGGGCAGTCACAATATCGTTCCATTCACATAGCACATCAGCTGTGCCCACCTCCACCAGGCCGATCGCACCCTGATATTGGCCACCCGCATCCCCGATTAAGCCTGCAGCCTTTTGGAACAAATCGAACGCGTCGTGAAGCCGGCCCTGAAATATTTCAATTCTCGCCAGAAGGGCGTAGGCTGCAACAGGGTTATTAATCGCTCGCACCGTATCGCACGTTCGTATCATCTCATGCAATGTGCTAGCGGCATTTGTAAAGTCCCCATACAGGAAGTATTCATATCCAAGTGTGATACTAAAATCGATTTGGAGATCCAGACTATCCGCAGGGACTTTTTCGCGTGCGGCAAGGCAATACTCAATCGCTCTTCGGGTATCCCCTTGCATGGCAGTAACACGGCTTTCGACGTAGGCATGATAACCCAGCATGGATTGAGCGTCAGTCGCCGAGCCTTGGGCCCGAATATGCTTTTTGGCCTCGTTCAACAATAAATTTGCTTCATCAAGCTGTCCAAACCAGGAACGATTCATCGCTTCATACAGACATAACCAGGGCCGTCGATAAACAAGTTCCCTGCTCAAGTCACCCATCCAGGAACGTACCCAGGACAATTCTCCACGATTCATCATTTCCAAATAGTTGTGTTTTATCAAACGCTCAACTGTTTCATCATCAGGGACCATGGATGCATGATGGATCGCCTCCAGTATTGAGCCGTTTTGTTCGTGCCACGCAGCGGCGCGCCCATGTAGTTGCGGCGCCAACCCCGGGTAGAGCTGATCCAGCCGGGCGCGCAGCAGATCAGCGAAAAGGTGGTGATAGCGGTACCATCGCCTTTCATCATCCAGGGGTACCAGAAAAAGGTTTGCCTCTTCCAGGTACTCGATGGTCGGTTGGCAGTTTGGAGGGTTGGAAGCTGGAGAAGTTGCCGATAATTTATCAAGGATCCCACCTTCCAACTTTTCAGCTCTCAGAACCGCTTCGCACAGTGAAGCTGTAACGCGCTCTAAAATTGAGGTGCAAAGGAGAAAACGCTGGATTGCCGGCGATTGGCTGGCCAGCACCTCCTCCAGCAGGTAGTCTAGGATGTAGCGGTTCGTGCCTGAGAACCTCCTGATTAACTCAGGTACATTTTCCTGATCACGCATGGAGAGAGCTGCCATTTGCAGACCGGCAATCCAGCCTTCCGTACGTTCTTCGAGCAATGCGACTGATCCTGCATCCAGGTGGAGACCCATAACCCCGATCAGGAACTGGGATGCTTCTCCCTCCGTAAAGCGAAGGTCGACGGCGCGGAGCTCAACCGTCTGGCCGCGCGCCCGCAGACGGGCTAAAGGAAGCGGGGGG
>JBLNAU010000474.1:0-3778 GCA_050259515.1 Syntrophothermus sp. | reverse complement strand
GGCCGCATCATCACAGCCGATGCCCGCGAAGAAAGGATCATTTGCAAGTCCGGCTATGAGCCACCTCTCTGCCTGGCAGGCGAGTTCGACCGGGAAAAGGATCTGTCGTTCCAGGGAAATGGGAAGGCCCGCCCTGCAGTGGCAAAGGATACTCTTCCGACCGGCGTTCACCGGGCCGCCTATTTGAATGACGGTTTGTATGGTCCCGGGGCGAGCTGGATCAGCAATAGCAGGAATAGCTGGATCAAGATCGATCTCGGTAAAGTCACTCATATCAATACCATTAAATTGGGCAGAGACCGGGTGGCCGGCCTCAATGAAGGGGACCCGGGCCAGTTTGTCATTGCCGTGGCTCTCTCTGACAACGTGTATGCCAATGGAAATAGCAGCAAGGACAATGTTGAATATAAGCCGGTTTATGATTCGAAACAGGAGGGATTTGCAGGGAAAATTTCCGGCGCGGAGACAATAACGGCCCAATTCAGTGCGGTCCCGGCAAGATACATCAAGATCACCTTTCAAAATAAGGGAACAGCCATTGACGAGGTGGAAGCGTACATGATGAAGCCGCCAGATTCTGGCATCGGTACCGGCGACACTCCCGACGATAAAAATCCGCAGGATACGCCGACCGTCGCCAGCACACCCGTTCCGACCGACACCAGTACTCCCGTCCCGGTGGATACAGACACGCCTCTTCCGACATTCACACCCTCGCCAACCAACACAGACACGCCGGTTCCGACGGATACGCCCACTCCAACCAACACAGCGACATTGGCTCCAACCAGTACATCGACGCCAACCAATACGTCAACGCCGACCAGAACACCCAGGCCAACCCGGACGCCCACTCCAACGAGTACTGCGACTCCGACCCGTACTCCGCTTCCGACGAGCACAGCGACGCCAACAAGTACACCTGTTCCAACGGATACCGCCCTTCCGACCAGCACACCGACCACCCTTCCAACGGATACACCGACGCCCGTGGATACAGAAACGCCTGTGCCGAGCGATACAGCAATACCAACCGGTATGCCTGTATATCCTCTCACTGCTACACCGGAGGATCGGACCGGATTCCAGAACCCGATCGGGAGCATGCCCAGTTCTCCCTGACATGAGCCGTATACCTGACTCCCCAAAGAGCATCCCTCTTTGGGGAGTCTTTACTTTTTATTGATCAAAAGCCCGCATCGAAGATCCTGGAGAAAAATACCGGCAATAACAGGCACCTGACCTCTTTCGTCCTACTGGGTACAGGGACAACTCATGGATTCATCCAAACAGTTCTACCAGAAATTGGATAGATTTCTAATTGCCGGCCTGGGATGCGGGATCATCGGATTGTGCTGCCTGGCGTTCGGTTTTATTTACACCTTCCGCAACCCTCCCGGACAGCGCCCGGTGGCTACCCAGACCCTGCCTGGAACGGCGACTTTCTCCACAGTGCCCCCTGATTTGACGACGCCGACCTCCGCGCTTGAAACACCAACCTTCTTCCCCACCCTGACCTCAGTGGCAGCCACTGGTCCTGCAGTTGTATCTCCGGCGCCGCAGCCAAGCGTTGGGGATACGCCCCCCACGGGCAAAATCGTGTTCACCTGTTATGTCCAACAGATCGACCAGATCTGCCTGATGAACGCGGATGGCAGCGGACGCAGGCAGTTGACAAATTTCAAGGCAACCACCTTTTACCCTTCCATTTCCCCGGATGGAGATGCGATTTATTTTATCTCGCGTGAAAATGGAAATTTTGACATTTATACGATGAACCCGAACGGCAAGGGGGTAAAGCAATTGACAAAGGGAATTGGCACCCTGTATGCGCCCGAGCTTTCCCCCAACGGCAAGCGGATCGTATTCACCAACAATGGAAATGGAATTTGGGTCATGCGACCCGATGGAAAAAATGCGCATGCGATCAGCCACAAGGATGATATCGACCCGACCTGGTCGCCGGATGGAATGAGGATCGCCTTCGCCTCCTCCCGAAGTGGACAGCGCCAGCTCTACGTGATGGACTCGGATGGCTCGGATGTCGAGCAGCTCACGGACCTGAACAATATGGGTGGGCGCAGTACCTGGTCACCGGATGGAACGAAGATCGCTTTTTACCGCGGGCCGGAGGGGGACCATAACATATTCGTCGTGGATGTAGCCACCAAGTCCATCACCAGGCTTACCAGCGGCGGAGACAATCTCGGCCCGAGCTGGTCGCCCGATGGAAACTGGATCGCCTTCACCTCCTTCCGGGATGGCAACAACGAGATCTACATCATTCATCCGGATGGGAAAGGTCTGACACGATTGACGAACAGTCCCACCTCCGATTGGCAGCCAAGGTGGGGAAAATAATAGAGCGGTCCTACATTCAAGGATGAATCGCCGATGCAGCCTGGCTTCGGTTGACCAGGTCCTCACAAATCCTCCAGAGTTTTTCCTCAGCCTCTGTATTTCGAAATTCGCATTCCATCTCTTTGCGCTCTTCGAAAAACTTTCCACTCACCTTCTGCATGGTCGAGTCGCTCGCCAGCCATACAGCGGTATCTGCGCCCTGTGCGCTCGTTCGCCCGCCGGAGATTTTCGTAAGGCGCTGCACCAGATCGGAGGTTGCATTTCGGTAGAGCTCGGTCTCTGTGATCAGGCCAGGGGTCATGGCATTGGCGGTCACGCCGGTGCCTTCCAGACGCCGCGCTAGGGCCCAGGTCAGCATGCGGTCGCAGGCCTTGGACTGGGCGTAGGCTCGAAAGCTTTCGAAGGGACGCCGCTTGAATTCCAGGTCATCCAGGTCAAGGTCGCTGGCAAACGAGGAGGCCACGTTGACAATGCGGGCCGGTGCACTTTTCTTTAACAGATCCAGCAATTCCTGTGTGAGCAGAAAATAACCCAGGACATTGGTGGCAAAGGTCAGCTCGATCCCGTCCACGCTATTGATCCTGGGGAGCGTGCCGCGGTTCCCGCCGGCATTGTTGATCAACACATCCAGGCGGTCATATTGATTGCGAAACTCCTGTGCAAACTCCCGGATGGATTCCCGGCTGGAAGTGTCGAGCATCATTACGACCGCTTTTGACCCGGTTCTCTTTTTGATCTCCCTGGCAACTTCCTCCCCCTTTTGTATATCCCGGCAGGCGAGGATGACCTCCGCCCCCCGGTCTGCAAGCTGCAGTGCAATCTCTCTCCCGACTCCGGACGTGGGGCCGGTCACAATGACGCGCTTTCCTCTCATATCATTCATTCGAGTGCTCCATTCAATTACCGGTAAATTTATAAACGAACGACCCGGCGCCGCTGTTCTCCCTATGGCCCACCCATGTCCACAGTCCAGTAGCCACCGTATGAGCTGAACTTCGAAAACACATACCCCACGCCGATCTCCTTCACGCGTGAGTTGAGAACCAGGTCCCAGTCCTTCTTTTCAATGCGCCATTGATTCATGGCATCCTGTGGAAGACCGATGGCCAGAAGTTCCAGATAATACGGATTTGTATAACCTGCCAGCGTGACACGGTCGCCCGTCCATGAGCCGTCTGATCCGCTGTGTTTCATAAAGTCATTGCAGGCCATGTCCAGGCTGTGTGCCCGGGCCGCGGCAGCCAATTCCTTATTGACAGTCAGCGGCTCGCGGCCGACATCCTTGCGGGCCTGGTTGATCAGGTCGATCAGCGTTTGGACATATTCCGGGTTTTCTGTGTAGGTGCAGTTGCCCGTGGTTTGCTCGGCCGTGGTTCCCGGCAGCTCTTCCCCAACATTGATCCGTGCCCAGAAGGTG
>JBLNAU010000473.1:0-5747 GCA_050259515.1 Syntrophothermus sp. | reverse complement strand
GCCATTATCGAAGGATAATGAAAGGATCACCCATTCGGGTTGGGTATGCTCGATCACAGAAGGAAGATCCTTTTGGTCGGTCACTTCCTGTACAACTTCAAATCGATCCGATTTATAAAGGATACGCTTAAGCATATCCCGCAGAAGTCGTGATCCGTTTGCAAGGATGATACGCTGTTCAGACATAGGGCCTGGCCTTCCTTTCGTGGACTCAAGCACAGAATATCATTGAGTCCAATGGAAGACCATATGCCGGGTTACAGGGTCTGGATACAGATCAGGATATATTTACCTGCTGATAAAAGCCAGATAGGCGGCCGCCTCTCCCCGGCTGCTTACGTTTAATTTCTCCAGAATATTATGGACGTGATTTTTTACCGTCCCGACTTCGATGACCAGATCCTGCGCGATCTGCTGGTTGGTATATCCCTTGCTGATCAGCTCCAGGACCTCCATTTCACGGGAGGTGAGCGTGGTCGAATCGGTCAGATTGGTTTCGACACCGGCAAACATCTGGGCCAGGTCTGACAGCCGTTCCATCATGGCAGCGGCGATCTGGGGCGAGACGAATACCTTCCCCTCCTGCGTGGCACGGACGATCTCCACCAAATCCTCCAGCGAATCATCCTTCAGGATGTACCCGGAGGCACCTGCCTCCACATAGCGAAGGACCCGTTTTTTTTCCTCTGTCAACCCCAGAGCCAAAACTTTGATGGAGGGCGCGATCTCGGCAATGGCACTTGTTAACCGTAAACCGCCATTGTCCGGCAGGCGCGTACTGACCAGGGCCACATCCACCTCCCGGTCGCGAACAACATCCAGGGCTTCATCAAAAGTGGTTACACAGGCAACCACATGGATATCCGGTTCGTCCTCCAAGGCGGCAACAATTACGTTGCCCATTAACCGAATCTCGTTTACCAGCAAAAGGTTAATGGGACGATCAAGCTTGTTTTTCATGATCCGTACCCTCGCCAAATAAGAAAAATGAACCCGTTTGTTGTTCACGACTGGTGAAGGCGGTTGTGCCGCTCTGCTACTTTCGGGGCTATGTTGTTATGCAATGCTGTGGAGAGTAGCAAATTGTAACACAGTGCTTTACCCATTTGGGACCACCGGGAGGCATCGCTTTATAGCTTCGTTGATTCCTCACTCAAGGTGTCATCCTGCAGAAGGGTGGCGTCGATCTGGATCTCCAGCCCATTGCGCACCAGGTTGGAAAGCGGACACACTTCGTCTGCCTCCAGGATCAGCTTGCGGAGTGTATTTTCGTCGATACCCGGCACTTCTGCCCGGACGTGAAGCTGCATGGTGCTGATCTCATGCCCCCCTCCCTCCCGGGAGGTCAGGACGCAGGTTGCGGTGGTGTCCGTGCGGACAGGCTCATATCCGTGCTTGGCAAGAACGCTGGCGAGTGCCATACTGAAACAGGACGCGTGGGCGGCTGCGAGCAGCTCCTCCGGATTTGTACCCGGCTCATCCTCAAAGCGCATCCGGTAATTAAAGGGATGCTCAAAAAGAGCCCGGCTTTCCGTACTTACGATCCCATTGCCGCCTTTTAAATCTCCGGTCCATAGGACACCTGCTTTTCTATATTTTTCCATGTGGAATTCATCCTTTCTGGGGTTTTTAAACTGCCGTTCCAGGCTCCCGCCTGTTTCTGCAGGCGTGAGTAACATCAATGGTGTAAAACCGTATGTATCAATATATACGATGAAGATATACATATGGATACACCCCGGCTAACCTGACCTATGGGATATATCCCGATGTATATCCTCATAGAATGCAGGGAAACAGATCGAGGGATACATCCGTTGAGCGGTGCATCTCGCAGGAGATAACATGCCTTTTGATCAGTATCATGAACCTTTTGAAAAGCTGCCCGAGAAAACACGGACATTTGCACGCCTGATCATGTCCATGATCGAGGAGGCGGAGGCAATCAACTGGTATGAACAAAGAATTGCAGTCGAAGCGGATGACGAAGCCCGGCAGGTCATGTCCCATGCACAAAAGGAGGAATTCATCCACTTTGGCATGGACCTAGAGTTCCTTTTGAGGAGGAACCCGACCTGGCGAACCGTTTTGAAAAATATTCTTTTCAAAAAGGGAGACCTGGTGGACCTGGCAGAACATTCAGAAGAAGCTGTCGAGGATGAATAAAGATCTCTACCGGATGGAGCCTATGAAAAACTTTATCGGTGGTTTGTTTAAAAGCAGGGAGGATGCTGAAAGGGCACGCATGGCTTTGCGCGAAAATGGGCTGGATGAGGGGGCCATCAATATGCTTTTATGCACGCATGACAAGAAAGCTGTCGTATTGAATGAAAATCCCTCGATCAAATCGATTGGCCGGGGTGCGGTTACGGGAGCCTTGATTCTGGGCGGGATCGGCGCGGTCCTCGGACTCCTGGTCGGAATGGGTATTATCCATATCCCAAGCCTTGAGCCGTCCGGAGGGGAGACCCTGCCGTTCCAAATCACCTGGCAGTTCATTCTCACGGCTGTCATAACCGGCCTGTTGTTTGGTGTATGGACAGGAGCCATCCTGGGAGCGGCAACACGCCTGGCGATGGCTCCCTACCGGAAAGTGGACACACTTCAGGATGCCAATAAAGGCGACCTGATGCTGGCCGTCCAGGAAAACGATACGCGTAAAGGAGGCCGGGCCAGGTCGATCATGAAGAAATATGGGGCTGTCAGGTTTGAGGAATTCAAGGAACAATGGGATCCGGACGTCTGGTCGGTATTCGACGAGCACTCTCCGCAAGTTCGCTAATTACACAGACAGTTAGAAACAAAGGGATGACCCAATGGTGGGCCATCCCTTTATTTTATTAATTTCAAGCTTGGTTAGCGGGTCTTCATCATGCGGCGCATGATGAACCAATCTGCCCAAAAGAGGACAACCCCGATCAAGGCGAGGCCGCCCACATAGATAAGGGGCAAGGGCAGACCGCGCAGCATCACATCGTGCATGATATTGATCCCATAGGTGGCGGGCAGAAGATAGGAGAAGGCCTTCATGGGCTCCCACATCAAGCGCAGATCGAGGAAGAACCCGCTGAAGAAGATGCTGGCAAGCAGCAGCAGCATCGAGAACTGAACGGCCTGCGTATCGTTCTCCGAAACCAAAGAGATGAAGAAGCCCACGGCCAGGGAGGTCAGGAGCAGAACGATGACCGCGATTGCATAGTCCACCCAGGAGCCCAGCATGGGCGTTCCGAGAACAAAGACGACAAGCAGCGTAATGGTCGCCGCGATCACCAGGCCAAAAGTGAAGAAACTCAGGGTTTTGCCAAGCAGGATCTCAAAGGCAGAGATCGGGGAAGTCTTGAAAAGCTCGAACGTACCCGCACGGCGCTCTGCGACAATCGACATGGCGGCGAACGTGACGAACAAATGCTGCAGCAACAGTACGATCACTGCCGGCGTAAAGAAATCGGTCAATTCAAGTTTGATCCCGGTCACACTTTCCGTTTTGACAGTGAACGGACTTGCAATGACATTCGGATCCATCTTTTCAAAATCCTTCAGCTGCGAATTCAAATCAGAAATGTTCTTTTCAATTTCAGCGGCATCCTGTTCCTGGCGCGCCATCTGGTCCTCAGTTGTCGGGTCAGGAGAAGAATTGAGGCCCTGGATCAGGGAATCAAGATTGGAAAGAGTATTGGAATTCTGGTTGGGATCGGTTGTAGTACCGCCAAATGTACTGTTGGTCCCCTGTGCAACTCCCAGGCTGGCCCCGGCCAGGACGCGTAAAGCCACCAGATTCGTATTCAGGTTCTGTTTCTCTGTGGACGCGGCCGCGGTATTGCGGGCTGCCAGTGCATCATGATACGCCTTGGCGCTGGTCTGGGCGGCCTCCAGCTTCTGTTGCAGGGTGCCTGCCTGTTGCTGATTTTGCTCGGTAACGGAGCTCAAGACCTTGCGGTTCAATGCATCCACATACAACCTGCCCACCTGTCTGACGTAATCCACCTGGATGGGATCGATCTCGTTATGATACATCTCCAGCACTGCCTGCTGATTGTTACGAATGATCTCCATCGGGTTATCAGGGACAATAATGACCAAGTCCACTTCGTTCCTGGCGAGCTTGGTCAGGGCTACATTACGGTCAGGAATGATGCCTTCATAAGTAATGGCTGGACCGATCGTCTTGGCGAACTCCTGCACCTGGGCGGCAAACGGGCTATCCTGATTAAGTACAAACAATGTTCGCAAGGATCGCCCCTCGCCGCGAAAGGCGAAGCCGAACAGGAGCATGATCAGGAAAGGTCCGAGAATCAAGGTCAGGATCAGGCGCGGCTGGCGGAAAACCGTCGCCAGCTCTTTGCGCAGAAAAGTTGTGGAACGGACGATAAAACGTGAAAAACTACCCATTTAGGCTTGCCCTATGTTTCTCAATTAATTTTACGAACACATCGTCATAGGAGGGGAAAAAACCCTCAATAGAATTGATCGACTTTCTGCGGTCTTTAAAATATTCCACCAGATAGGGGGTTGCTGTCGCACCGTCATCTACAAGCAGTTGGAGCTCATAATCGGTCGCATTGATAATTTTAGCTTTCAGTCCAGACAGGTTTTGAACCTCCTGGCGGAACTGGTAGTCAATGCGTTCTGTGGATCCAAGTTTGACGATATCGCCACCATAAGCTTCGCGGCGGAGTCCCTCCGGTGTATTGACGCTCAACAGCTCGCCTTCGGACATCACACCGACAAAGTCACAATACGCCGCTTCCCCGACATACTGCGTCGTAACAAAAAGCGTGTGCCCCTTCGATTGGAGCACTTTATAATATTCCCAGAACTTATTGCGCAGGATGGGATCAATGCCTGCAGTCGGCTCATCCAGGAACAGCAGATCGGGATCATGGATCAGTGTGGCAGCCAGGCTCAATCGTCTCTGCATGCCACCTGAGATGTTGCGGACCAGCTTGTGTTTGTCCGCACGCAATTCGACAAGATCCAGCAATTCATTTAATCGCTTGGTTCGAAAGAAGGGAACACCGTATAGGGAAGCAGCGAAGTTCATGTTTTCCCATACTGTCAGGTCGGGATACAGAACAAATAGCTGGGGAAGGTAACCAATGCGCTCGCGTTCGCGCCTTTTAAATTTGACGGGCGGGACTCCCAGCACACTGATCTCGCCTTCATCAGGAACATATAATCCCATCAGCAGGCGAACCGTGGTTGTCTTGCCACTTCCACTGGGTCCGATGAACCCAAGGATCGCGCCCTCGGGTACATCCAGGTCGACCTTGTTGACCGCGATTTCTCCATTAAAGGATTTCGTCAAACCGCGGGTTCTAATCGCTAAAGGACGGGCTAACCCTTCAGGGATATCATACTCTTGCGTTTGCTCAGGACTTACCATTCTGTCTCATCCTCCACCATTGATACGATATAAAGTGGCTAACTCCCGACGCGAAATCTAGACATATCCAGAATTATCGACAGGATATATACCACTTATACATTTATACGAAACAGAAGGAGAAATCGCACGGTTAATCGAAGGCGGTAACAGATCAGGAAGCTTCTCCCCCATTCAAACTTGCCGCGAACAAGCTGTTGAAAAAAATTCGACCGTCAGACTCACCTGCATGGATCTGAAGCAGCCATTAAAAAGCAATCCTTCCCGTGCAGGGAAGGACGAATGATATCAGGGGAACAGTATCCGTAAAACCGGTATCAGCCAATAGAAAGGATCAAAATCCGCAGGAAGGGAATAGTCCTTT
>JBLNAU010000472.1:0-4606 GCA_050259515.1 Syntrophothermus sp. | reverse complement strand
TTATCTTATTATGTAGTCCCTGTATACGATTATGTCCTGGTGACCGAACCCCTGACTTCTGCGCAGCGTGAATCGATTGGCTGGCATGGACGCCAGGGGATAGGTGATGCCAGCCGGCAATTCCATTACTCGCGTACCACGGCAGACGGCCGGATCCTGTGGGGAGGCTATGACGCGGTCTATTACTGGAATAACGGGTTTGGTGAACACCTTGAAAAGGATTCCGCCGCCTTCACACGATTGGCCGGTCATTTCTTCCAGGTCTTTCCCCAGCTCGAGGGACTGCGTTTCACTCATGCCTGGGGTGGGGCGATCGACACCTGCTCGAGATACAGTCCCTTTTGGGGGACGGTGCATCATGGGAAGACTGCCTTTGCCCTGGGCTACACCGGACTGGGCGTGGGTGCTTCCCGTTTTGGGGCACGCGTTCTGCTGGATATACTCGATCAGAAGCAGACCGAGCGCACTGCGCTGGAGATGGTCCGGACCAGGCCGACGCCCTTCCCTCCAGAGCCATTTCGCTCCATTGGGATCAATATCACCCGCTGGTCCATGGACCGGGCAGATCGCAACCAGGGCAGAGAGAATTTATGGCTCAAGACAATGAACTGGCTGGGACTGGGGTTTGATAGTTAACTCCGCGCTTCGTCTACAAGCGGAGCAACGTACGCTCCGCTCTCCGCTCAGCGGAGAGTCATTTCCCCAACGCAAACACACACTGCGAACTTCCCTCTTTCCCGATCCTGAACAGCTGGGTAACGGCGTCTCCCATCAGCTGTTCGAGCAGCGCCTCGTCCATCTGGCAGAGAGCGGGATGCTTCCCGATCAGGGCTGCATAGGGACAATGGCCGAAGATCAACCGCGGTCCCTGCGGGCCGGCTTCCCAGCGGGCGTGATAGTTCATTTCATTCAGCTTTTCCACACTCGAATTTAGACGCTTCGCGATCGGCTGATCGGCGAGACTGACCCCGTCCGCCAATCGCCTGGCGAGTGCTTCCATCTGGACTGCTTCCCCAGCTTCGGAAAGAATGGCGTCGCCCAGCGCAGCCAGGTTGTTGCCCATTGCCGCGCTGGGAAGGGAATAGACTTTTTCAGGGCGTCCACGACCCTCCCGGCCGCGAACAAAGGCCATCTCCAGCCGCCCATCGGCGACCAGCACGCGCAAATGGTGGCGCACCGTTGCCGGCGACATCTTCAAGCTACGCGAAATCTCGCGTGCCGAAGCGGTCCGGGTCTTGGTGAGATAAGTTAGAACTTTTTGGCGAGCAGTTACCATGTTTATCCGCCAGCCACCGCCCCTAGTCGGCGGCTATTGTCATACGAATTAGGGTGATTATACTCATATTCCTTAATTATGTATAAATATTTTTATATAATTCATTGACTTTGAAATACCGAGTGCTATAATCCCCCAAGTTTGTGATGTTTCGCACTTCAAATCACCTTATAAGTAGAGAATGGAGCTATCTGGCGATGGAATTCCAAAATTACATCAATGGCAAGTGGGTTACAGGACAGAGCACATTCCAGACGATCAACCCGGCAAATGAAGAGTTGCTGGCAGAGATCGCCCAGGCAGAGCTCTTCGATGTAGACGCGGCCGTCCAGGCAGCCAGTGAAGCATTCAAAACCTGGAGGCTGATGCCGGCTCCCTTGCGTGGTGAATTGCTCTTCAAAGTGGGCGACATTCTCAAACAGAAGAAGGAAGAGCTTGCCCAGCTGCTCACCCGCGATATGGGCAAGGTCATTGCCGAAGCGCGCGGCGATGTGCAGGAAGCCATCGACATGGCGTATTTCATGGGCGGCGAGGGACGCCGTCTTCTGGGATATACCGCACCGGTCGAGATGATGAACAAGTTTGGCATGGCGGTGCGCGATCCATCCGGTGTTGTGGGCTTGATCACGCCCTGGAATTTCCCCATCGCCGTTCCCTCGTGGAAGATCTTCCCGGCGCTGGTGGCAGGCAATACGGTGATCTGGAAACCTTCGCCTGAGACCCCTGCCATCTCTGCTGCCTTTGTAAAGGTGTTCGAGGAGGCAGGTCTGCCCGCCGGGGTATTCAATCTTCTGCTTGCCCCGGGTGCAGAAGTTGCCAAGGCGCTTGTCAATCATCCGGGTGTGCGCGTGCTGTCCTTCACCGGTTCCACCGCCACCGGACGGGCCATCGCCGAATCGGCTGCACGTTTAAATAAGAAAGTCTCGCTTGAGATGGGCGGCAAGAATGCCATCATCGTTCTCGATGATGCCGATCTTGACCTGGTTACCAATGCCACGCTCTGGGCAGCGTTCGGCACCAGCGGGCAGCGCTGCACGGCCGCCAGCCGCTTGATCGTTCAAAAAGGGATCGCCGCGAAAGTCAAGGAGTCTCTGACGGAACGAACCCGCCGGCTGAAGCTTGGCGATGGACTGGATCCGCAAGTGGAAGTGGGTCCCGTCATCAACCGCGGCGCTGTGGACCGCATTCACAACTATGTGCAGATCGGTCAGAGAGAAGGCGCGCGGGTTTTGACAGGCGCGTCCGTGGCGGATGTTAACGGAAAAGGCTTCTTCTACACGCCCACCCTGTTTGACGGGGTCCGCCCGGGGTCCACGCTCGAGGCGGAAGAGATCTTTGGCCCCGTGCTGTCGATCATCGAAGTCGAGACGCTCGAGGAAGCCATCGAAGTCAATAACCGGTCCCAGTATGGCTTATCGACTTCGATCTTCACCCAGGATGTGAACCGGGCCTTTACCGCCATGCGCGATATCTTCAGCGGACTGGTGTACATCAACCATGGCACCACGGGCGCGGAGATCCAATTCCCGTTCGGCGGCGTGCGCGGCACCGGTAACGGTCACCGCGAGGCCGGGCAGGCGGCACTGGAAGTGTTCACCGAATGGAAGTCCATTTATGTGGACTATTCGGGAAAAGTACAGCGGGCCCAGATCGACAACCGGGACCTGGAGCAATGACGCTGACCTGGGAAGCCTCCTACGGGATTGCACAGGAGCTGCGCAGGCAGCACCCGGAAGCGAATATCGAAGAGGTCACACTGCAGCAGATCTATGACTGGACGGTAGCACTATCGGAATTCGAGGATGACCCGTTGCTGGCCAACGACGACATCCTATATGCAATCTACCAGGATTGGTACGAGGAGTACATCAATGGACAATGAAAAGTTAAGTTTGCCCCAATATGACATTCCGGACGACATCCAGAATGCCGTAGCCATTACAACGCTTGACCGCCTGTACAACTGGGGCCGCCGCTCGTCTGTGTGGCCGCTCATGTTCGGTCTCGCCTGCTGCGCGATTGAGATGATCGCCGCCCAGGCTTCGCGCTACGACATGGCCCGCTTCGGCATGGAGGTCATGCGTCCCACCCCGCGCCAGGCCGACATGATGCTGGTCTCTGGCACGGTCACCAAGAAGATGGTCCCTGCCATCGTGCGCCTGTACAACCAGATGCCCGAGCCGAAGTACGTGGTGGCGATGGGCGCCTGCGCATCGGGCGGCGGTCCTTTCAAAGAGGGCTACAACGTCGTGGCAGGCATCGACAAGTTCCTGCCGGTGGACGTCTACATCCCCGGCTGCCCTCCCACCCCGCAGGCCTTGATCGCAGGCATGATCAAGCTGCAGGAAAAGATCGACCGTGAATCTATCCGGAAGGTCCGCTGGTATCGCAAGGGACCGGATAGTGTGGAAGTTCCCGTCCCAATCCTAGGACCGGACCTGATCGACCCGCGTCGCAACCAGGAAATTAAAGCAGTCGCCTCGGCGAACGCAGCAAAGGAAGGATAACAAGATGACCGTCACACTTCCTCCCCAAACAACCGCCCTGACCGAGCGTTTCCCCGGTATTGTCACCGCCGAAACGCGTCCGGGCTTTTCCGGTTTCATCGTCGATAAAGACAGCCTGGTGGAAGTCGCCACCGCCATTCGCGATGAACTTGGCTACGACCTGCTCACCGCGGTCACGGCCGTGGACTATTTCCCCGAGGACAAAATGGAAGTGGTCTACCACGCTTACAAGACCACCGGCGGACCCGGTCTGGTCTTCCGCGTTCAGGTGCCGCGCCAGGACCCGATCGAGGTCCCTTCCTTGATCAATGTATACCCGAGCGCCGACCTGCAGGAACGCGAAGCCTGGGATCTGTTCGGCGTCAAGTTCACCGGCCACCCCGACCTGCGCCGCATCCTGATGTGGGAAGGCTATGAAGGCCACCCGCTGCGCAAGGACTGGAAGGAGCCCTTCTACGAGGAGGATTTCAAGCCCTTCAAGAGCCGCTGGCCGGACGGCAAGTTCCACATGGCCGAGGAGAAGAATCCGTTCAAGGACAATCTGAAATTCCCGGAAAACTTCGACCCCGAAAAATGGATCCCCGAGGCGGATGAGATGCTCTACAGCTCGCTCAAGCGCTATAGCGTGCAGAGCGAAGATGGCATGAGCACCGACCGTATTGTGGTCAATATGGGACCGCAGCACCCGTCCACCCACGGCGTGTTTCGCGCCGCCCTGACCCTGGATGGAGAAACCATCGCCGGGTTGAAACCTGTCGTCGGTTACCTGCATCGCAACCACGACAAGATCGGCGAGCGCAACACCTTCCTGCAGAACATGCCC
>JBLNAU010000471.1:0-8027 GCA_050259515.1 Syntrophothermus sp. | reverse complement strand
CTGGGACCTCCACCTGCTGGGTGGCCTCGTCCGGGTTGTCCAACACGAATCCTTCACTCTGCAGGCTGACATCCACCTTCAGTGGATCCGCAGTGTTATTGTTGACGATGGCAGCCATCTCGACATGATCGCCGTTCACCAGGAATCTTGGAGTGACCGGGCGCACAAGGAGCGGCTGGGTCGCAACGATCTGTGTGTTCGTCTCCCCGACCCTTGTATCCACCGTCAGCCCGCGCACATCCACCTGCCAGGTGGTGAGCGAGTCGGGCAGGGTCATGGTGACCTGTCCATGCCCGTCTGGGTTGGTGACCAGGGATGGATTCCAATAGGCCGTATCAGGGAATTTTTCGCGGATGAAAGGCACCTCTCCGCCGCCCCCCCCGCCCAGCCCGCCAGGCATGAGCACGTCCCGCCCGGTATAGATGGCGATCGAAAGTCCTGTCTCTACTCCCACCGGCTGGTTGCTGTAATAGGCAGAAAGAATGTCCTTCGAATTTGGGTCAGCCAGTGCAAGCGAGGCCTGATCGACCACCGCCAGGGAGAACTCTCCCTCCACCGGCTGGCCCTGATTGTCGTTGACCTGCACATCAAAAGTAACATCCTGGCGCGGTCCGGCTTCGGCCGGGCTTGAAGTTACCGTTACATTCAATTTCTTGTCATCGGGGGCAACAGGAAGGTTGATCAAGCCGCCCCGGAAGTCGTTGCCTTCTCCCAGCAAAATGACGCTCACATAAACGTTCGGGGCATCTGCTTCGGTGAGCGGGATGGAATACTCCCGCCCGCTGCCGGTGATGGAGATGACCTCAGCTTTTGAGATGACCCCGCGCTCTACGGTCACAAGCGCCTGCGAAGTGACCGGGAAGGGATTGGGGATGAATACCTTGGCCGTATCGCCAGCCTTATACGACTCGCGGTCCGCGCTGAGCTCCACTCTTTGATTGGGCAGGTCCGGCCAGGCAGCCGCGCCCGCACCGTTGACCCAGATCATCGACTGGGTACGCGCGCCCTCCCCGCTGACCTCCAGCATGTAGGTTCCTGCTCTGGGTGGAACAAAGGAAAGCCGTGCCTTGCCATCCGGCCCGGTGGTAAGGTTGCTGCTGCTGACCGGCTCGTATACAGGGGTATAGGTGGGATAGCCGGTGCTGTCCGACTGTTTCTCCCAGCGGACCTGCTTGAACTCGGCATTCAGGGTCTTATCGCCGGATGTATTTTGAGCCCAGTCCACCGTGTAGATTTCAAAACCAACCGGTGAGTCGGCGCGCCCGATCCATTGGTCGGGGCGGATGCCAATATAGAAGTCAGCCGGATGGACCCGCATCTGGGCGCGTGCACTGACCGGCAGACCGGATTCATCCTGTGCCGTCACCTCCAGGGTGAGGATCTGACCGTACTGCTCGGCGGGGATATCCGGCATCTCGATGGACAGGAGCCCGTCCCGGTCCGTGCGACCGGTGCCTTCCTCGATGGGGCTTCCAAAAAATTCCGAACCGAGGTCGGGCACGCGGAAAGCATTCAGCCAGGATGTGTCCAGCATGCCGGCGTCATAATTCGGGATGGAAAATGTATCGGGCCGGGCGTACAGGGACCATTTCACTTCCATGTCGTTCACCGGGGCATCAAAGAAATACCTGGCGCTGACCGCAGCGCTGGCCGAATCTCCAAGCTTGATCTGGTCGGCAGAAAAATCAACCTTTAAATTGATCTCAGGCTTACGGTACTCCGCCACCTGGAAGCTGAACCACAAGCCAAGGTCGGGGTTCTCGAAGGTGTAATATCCGGGTACCGCGTCTTCAGACAATTGATACTCCCCGTTGAACGTGCCATACGGGGACAGCGGCGCGTTGAGCGAGAGCAGCTGCGTACCATTCACATCCCGCAGTGTCAGCGGTACCTCGTTGATCGGAGGAAGCTCATAGCGGCCGTTGAAAGCCTGGCGTGCCACGCCGCGGAAGTAGACGGTCTGTCCCGGGCGGTACATGGGACGATCGGTGTACATATAAATATCGGTGTGCGGAGGCTTCTTATCGAAGCTATATCCAAAATCCCAGGCCGTGATACCCAGATTCCAGCCACTGGTGGCGAGTGCGAAATTGTCCGAACCAGGCGTACCCAGCACTGCATATACCGGGCCTTCCTGCGGCACAACCGTTCCCTTCCACAGCCCGTCCTTATCGGTGGTGCCGGAAGCCATTTGGTTCCCATCACTGTCATAGATCGTCACCGGTGCCCTTGCAACAGGTGTCTGCGAGCCCAGGTCCACTGCCCAGACCAGGGCCTCCGTGGCACCCAGCTTGAACGTCAGATTGACCTGGCTGGAAACTGCAAAGTAGATATTCCGGACAGGGGACTCGATCTGCGGCGACGCCACGGACACGTAGTACAGGTTGGGCAGCAGCGGTGTGCCCTGCTGCGAAAGGCGCAGCTTAACATCCTGCACTTTACTGGCAGGAAGGGTAAAAGTGTGCGGGTATACGGTTGGGTTGGATGGATTGTAAGCCTGCAGGTTCTCGTACGATTTTTGCAACTGCAGATATTCCTGGAGGGTCAGCGGAGCCACGGTCACATCCGCGCTCTGGATATTGACAGCCTTCCCATACAGGTGAGGATCATCGGGGCGCACGAATGCAGTGCTTGAATTATAGACATTGACATTCAACATGGCCGGCGCAGGGGCTGTGCGAAAATTGAATACAAACGGATCGCCCAGGGATTGTTTCCAGGTATCCCGCAGTTGTGCTGCAATCTCGATCGAATAATTGGTCTCCGGCTCGTAGGTTCCATATACCGAAAGCGTCAATCCATCCTCGCTCAGGACCGTGGAAAAATTGCCGAGCTCCGGAGTCACCTTCACAAACTCATCGTAATCGCCGGTGGGAAGAGGCGAGCTGAACGTAAAGTTGACCACGTAGGATTGCACATCGGTTGCGCTCACTGCGAAGTTGTCAAAGGTATTGAATACAGCGCCATAATCCTGGGCAAGGGCAACGCCGCCTTTCGATTTTGCTGCGGCATCCACATTCAGAATATAGCCCGCATTGCGCACCAGCTCCTTTTGCGGAGTAAAGCTCAGGATGGTGTCATTCCCACTCCAGTCAAACTTGCCATCCAGCGCACCTTCCGGCCCGCTGAAGGCAAATTTTTTTTCAACACTTTTTGTGTCCATGGGCTGGTTGAACGTCAGCTCGATCCGCGGGTCGAGCGCCAGCTTCTGGTCCGTGGTGGGTTGCTGGGAAACAACTCTGGGTAGTGCAGTGGTGAACTTCCATTGGGATGCAGCACCTCCCTCCAGGCCGACGCCTGCCACCGTTTTCAGATCGGGGTTCAGGCTGAGCGTGTATTCCGTTCCCCCGGCCATGGCCGGGTCTGGATAGAAAATATAAGTGCTGGTGTTGATCCATTCCCCCGTTCCGGGAACGGACGGCTGGAGGCTGAAAGCAGCAGGGGCGGAAGAAGCATCCATCCCCAGGGCCACAACCGGCTGGTTAAAGGAAACAGTCACAGCCGATTCAACATTTACATCTGACGAGCCATCCTTTGGCAGAATGTTTGCCGCCCGCAGATAATCTGCCACTTTGAAGGAGACATCGATCGGCTGCCCGGTCCCGAATCCGGTGGAGGATTTGATCGAGCTGTCGATCGTAACCGGAAGTTTGCTGTTGGGGGAATAGGGCTGGGTGGGTCTGAAGACCACGGTCGCTTCATCATTCCATGTAAAGATACCTTCCGGCAATCCCCGGAAAGCCGACTCCACGGACGGTTTGTTCATCGCCTCACTGAAATAAAAAGTGATCGGCGATAGTTGACCGATGACTGTGCTGGCTGGCGGATCGGTTTCCACCAGCTCGGGTGGCAACGCCTGCTGAAAGGGCGTAGGGGTCGGTGGAATTGGGGTTGAGGTGGGTATGCCGGGAATGGGAATTCCACCAGCACAGGAGGAAAGAATTGCGGCAATGAAGATTGCGCAGACGATGGAACGAAGTGAGCGGTGTTTCATCAGATCATCCTCAATGAAAATGGGTCTCCAATTTCATTATACACTTGTAAAACTGCACCGGACGCTGTGCAGACCAGCGAAAAAAAAGGGACACGGTTGTGCCGTGTCCCTTTTCCTGATTGACTTGTTTTATTTTGCACCCATTGCGGTGAGTGCAGCTTCGATCTCCTGCTGGAAGGCGCTGAACGGCTGGGCGCCTTCGATCAGCTTGGTCTTGGTCTCACCGTTCACCGTATAGCTGAGTACAAAGGCCGGGGTGCCGCTGACGCCGGCTGCCGTGCCATCATCAAAGTCTTTTTGCACGCGCTCCTTGTATTTGCCGCTGCTGTAACAACTGTTGAACTTGCTCGTATCCATACCATCCACCTTTTGTGCGATTGCCTGGATGCGCTTGTCCGTAAAGGACCCGACGTCCTCGCCTTTAACGTTTGCAAACAAAAGGGCGTGCATTTCCCAGAATTTATTCTGCTCGCCCGCACAGTAGGCGGCTGCCGCGGCATCCTGGGACTCGGTGGACGTACCACCGACATTCCGACTCACCCAGTTACCCATCGATCGATAGGTGAACAATACCTTGCCGGTATCAATATAATACTGCCTGAGCAAAGGCTCGGTATCCTGGTGGAACCGCTCGCAGTACGGACACTGGAAATCAGAAAATTCCTCGATCTTGATCGGCGCGTTGGGGTCGCCCATGCTGTTGTCATTGGCGTTGGGATGTGTGCCCGGGTCCACTGTCACCACTTCTGCCACAGGGCGGATGCTTGGCCAAACAAATGCGAATACCAGCAGGGCTGCGCCGATCACGATGGCGATGATCATCCACAACCGGCTCCGTGATTCCTGCTTCTTGATCTTTTCCCGCCTCTCCTGGCGTTTACTCTTCCTCTCGTTGCTCATGAAGACTCCTTGATGAAATGTTTGCACCGCTTTTCTTGAAAGTTGATCGATTTACAATATGACATCAACAAAAATTCGCGGTACGCTGTAAATTTTCCCATGCCCAAAATGTTTTGTCTAGGAAAAGTTTAATATGTCCTAAGGAAGTTACAAAGACTGATTTAAGTACGGATGTTATGCACCCTCCCCGGCATTTTTAATGTCTAAACCGGCATCTCTTCTGAAGCGTAGTGTATATACTGCATTCATTATACATGGCGATCCAGCCAATCGATCATAAATTCGAAAACGTGTTCCTTTTCCGGTTCATTGTGGATCTCATGATACAGACCATCCCATATTTTTAGGGTGACATCCGGATTTTTCCGGGCTGCCAGCTCTGCAAAGTCCCGGCTGCCCTCCGGGTAGGTGTTCCTGTCAGATGAGCCATGCATGATCAGCAGCGGCAGGCTGAAATTCTCTGCATTTGCCCACGCATAATCCGTGGCACTTAACCCGGTTTTCCCAAAAGCCAGGCTCATACGGTCATGCGACAGCGGGTCTTCCTTATAAGCAGTGACCACGTCAGGGTCGCGGGAAAGAATGGATACATCCAACCCGCTTGGGATCAGGGTGGAGGGCATGAGCGAGCCAAGCGCTTTCACGATGGCCACTTTCGTCTTCTGCTCATGGACCTGTGAGCGCAATCCTGCACCTGTTGCGATCACCCCTTTCAAATCCGGCTTCCTCTTCAAAGCATAAGTGAGAACCAGCAGACCTCCCAGGCTGTGCCCATAGAGAAAAAGTGGGAGCTGCGGATACCGCTTTGTTACCAGCAGGAGAAAATCCTGAATATCCTGCATGATAGCATCCAACGAGGGGAAATGACCGCGGGCGCCGCCTGACTTTCCATGGCCGCGCAGGTCGAAGCCAAGGAAGGCATAGCCTGCATCGGTCATGGCTCTGGCCACATGCTCATAGCGACCGATATGCTCGCCCAATCCATGGATCAAAGCAATAACTGCCCTGGGCTTTCCTTCGGGTTCCCAGCCGCGTACGAGGAAATCGATGCCATCCCGGCTCTTCCACTTCGATTCGAAAATCTTCATTTACGTTTCCATTGTAATTTTGAATTCACAGTCGTGATCCCCGCGTGCCCTGCAGGATGTTTCCTCCACATCATGGCGCTGGCCGGTTGCCCACAAAAGATTCTCACGGATCAATCCCTGGGTCACAAAACAGATCGGTAAAGGATATTGGATTCCCCGGGTGGTAGGGGAGGCATGATCGGCAAGCAGCAGATCCAGGTCCTGGGAATGCAAGGTGATATCCCCGGGTTGGGCGCCAAGGAAACGGGATAGTAACTCAAGGGCCGGCTTGCGTCGTGAGTTCTGCGGAAGCCGCCGGATCACGGCAGCCTGGGCCTTGTGGGTCAGCGCTGCGTCATCCAGAAGAAGGTGCCAGAGACGCTGGCCAACCCGCAGAAGAACCCCCCGGGCGCCGCGCCCATAGTAGGTGCGCATGGCAGCCTGCAGGGATGCGTACGCCCTGGCTGCCTCGATTTCATCCAGCTTTTGAAGGCCAGCCGGGTTTGTCCACTCAACAGGCTGCTCCGCCAAGGCCAGCATGGCATTCAATTGATCCGTGCCCAATTCTGCAGCAGCGGCTTCAACGAAGCGGCGGAGGTTGCGGCTGGAGAATCCGGGATCGCTCATCCCCGGGCCTCTCCCACCTCAAACCTGCAGTATTCATCGCCTTTTGCCAGACAGTGGGTTTCCATGATCTGGTATTCCTTGCCGGTCGCCCAATGCACCGCCTCCTGGATGGAACCGACATACAGGTGACAGATGGGATCGGCGCTTTGGCGGCTGTGACAGATCGCGCATGTGGATTCGACGTAGGCCAGCCGGTCCCCGCTCTCGTCCACCCAGGCACTGACCTGTGTGTTGCTCTTCTTTAACGCATCTGCCATCCCGTTCAAAATGAACTTGATCTTCTGTCGCTCAGGCAGCAGCTTGAGCGCCATTCCTGCCACACCCAGCAAAGCGGATTGCTCGCGCACACCGTATTGAAAGGAAGCCTTGCCGATGCGACGCAGCATGCCCTTCCCGCCGCGTCCGTAAAACTCCTCGATCGCCTGGTTCAACCGGGCATATTGGGATGCGGGTATGGCCGGCTCCAGGTTATTGGGTGGAAAATTCCCAATAAATCTTTCCAGGCCGCTGGATCGCAACACGGCGTTCAAGCCATTATCGCCCATGACCTCCTGGGCCGATGTCAAAGCCTGGCGCACAAGGGAGTTGACGATGATTGCATCTTCACGGGTTTGCATGCTGCCTCCTTGTAAATAAAACGGGAGAAGGTTCCGGTATCCTGGCTCTGCTTCAGGATGGTTCTTTACTGTTAAAGCTGGCAGGGACTTCAAAAGTATACACGGGATATTCCTCGCCTGTGCGGTTAAAGCCCATGCTTTTATAAAGGCTTAAAGAGACGTTATTATCGCTTTGCGTGTTCACGCTCAGACGTATGGTGCCGATGCGCATCAGGTAGGCATACAGGTCGCTTAGCAGGGCACGGCCCACACCCTGTCCCTGCATGGCGGGATGAACCGCCAGTCGGGCCAGATGCGCCCGCTGTCCATGACCCGTGGTGAGTTGGTAACCGATGACGCCTCTCTCCGTTTCAGCGACTGTGGCGTACAAGGATTGGGAAAATGCACGCTGCAGGGTATCCAGCGAGTTGTGCCAGAGAGGAGTAAAGGCCGCATGATCTGTCGTCTCGATCGCGGGAATATCGGCTTCCGTCATTCTGCGGATGCGCACGCCGTCGGCTTTGCTTGATGTCCAGGGCCGGTAGCGCCATTCGAGCATGACGATCTGCTGGCGATTCTCGAAGTTGTTTTCCTCCAGGACCTTTTGGAACCAGGGTTGCATCACGATCGCGGCAACGGTCGCTCCCCCGGCGCGCCCGATCGTTTCCCTGGCAGTGGGCCAGATCCTGGACCAGGCATCCTCAGGAGACCAGCGCCCGGTATAAAGAAACAGCCGCACCCAGGCGATCCCATCCACTTCGGTGGGACAGGCCAGTGCGGCTGTAATTTGCCTGCCCTCCTCCAGCGCCCAATAAAACGGATCACCCAGCCATTCAAGCGGCG
>JBLNAU010000470.1:0-3708 GCA_050259515.1 Syntrophothermus sp. | reverse complement strand
CACCTCGGTCATTACCAGGATTGCCATTACAAAGGGAGAAAGCATAAATATATTTCTAAGTACTTCCACCCGGCTTCTGAAGCTCAGGACGAGCAGAGTGATGGAGAGCAACAGATAAGGGATGAGCCAGAATAGGATTCCAAAGACATAGAAGAGCAGACCCATTTCCAGGATTTCCAGCAGGGCTGTAGGATCCCCGGATCTACGATCAGCCGGAATATATTTGTTGACAAGGATCTCGATCACAACCAGGATCACCCATAACAACAACGGAATAAGCAGGGACAGGCGGGCAAAGGTTTGTGTTTTCATGAATAATGTTTCTTGAGCTCTGAAGCATACTGCGCGCCCACTCGATTTTTGTTTTCTTCCAGCCAGTCGGCCAGGTGAATTTTGCCAAGCGGAGGATCCCTGGAGACCAGTAGTCCGGCCATCAGCCCGTCCACTTCTTCGGGGGTCAGGACAACATCCTTGACAAACAGACTGACGAGCTGGGCAGCCAGCAGAGCCAGCCGCGGCGGGAAGGGGATGAGCGGACGCTTGGCGCCAATCTTCTCCCCGATCAACCGGACCATTTCCTTGAATGTAAAAATATCCGGACCGACCGCGTCGACGATGTAATTATCCCGGCTGTAGACGCCTTCCACCGCCAGAGCTGCCACATCTTCCACATGGACAGGTTGCAGCCTATAGGACCCATCTCCCGGCAGGAGGAAGAACGGAAACCGCCTGAGCAGGTAGGCGATGTTGTTGATCAGGATATCCTCATCGCCCACCAACACGGTCGGCCGCAGGATGGCATATCCCATCCCCGAATCGATGACTGCCTTTTCATTGGCAGCCTTGCCCCAGAAGTAGGGCAAATGCGACTGTGCGGACGGGTTGGTGATGCTGATATGCACCATGCGCCGGACGCCGGCCGCCTTCGCTGCATTGACCAGCTTGCGCGTATTTTCCACTGCCTGGGGTTGGGTATTCCGGTCCTTGTCGAAGCGCACCCAGTAGGTGTTGACCAGGACCTCCACACCTTGCAGGCTGCGCGTCATGCTGGCTTCATCGAAATCCAGCGGGTAGGCTTTGACCCTGCCATCGAATGGATCGGGACGGTTGGGATGTCCGGTCAGGGTGATCACTTCTTCGCCGCGTTCCAGCAGCCGCCGGGTAATGTATTTCCCTGAATAGCTGAATGAACCTGTGACTGCGATCTTCATTTTATATCCACCTTCTTTGATATTGATCCAACGAGCACAAAAAGTGAAACCGCGATGCCAATGGAAAAAAGGGTAAATAGAAAACTTCCGAGGTTACCGCTCAATTTACCTGCGACTTCAAAAAATAATTCTTCAGAGTTTCCGGCTTCCGGCCTGTAATTTAGCGCGAAGATTACCGGCATACCAATGAGAAGAATATTTGAAAATGCCGTCCAGAACCGGGCGCGGTCTTCCGTTCCACACAGGTCGGTCAGCACCCTTCCCAGATAGGGACGCAAATATCCAACCAGCAACAACGACAGAATGAGTGTAAGAACGACTTCAAGCAAAAAGAAAAGAATCATATTCATTTTTTCTCCTTTTTATATACTCACGATATGGCTGGGTACATGGCATTACTGCCGCTCTGTTCAACAAGATCACTTCAATACCTTCAGGATCTTGGTCACATTCGAGATTCCCAAACGCTCCAGCCGGATGACCGCCTTGCTCAGGCTGTCGATCGCATCGAAGAATTCCTGGAGTGCCTGCACACGCTCGTAGACAAAATACCAATTTTCATCCTCCACCCAGTTTTCTTCCATCGTTGTAAGCGTTTCCTTAACGGAACGGACTGCCCGGTCGAATTCACTATTCTGCCGCTCCTTGAGGATGGAGCGAACGGCGGCATAAAAATCCGCTTCGGCCTCATAGTAATCCTTGCGGTCGCCCAGTTTTGTAGACCGGTGGACCAGCCCCATGCGGGCCAGCGCGCGGATCTCCGTGCTGATCGCGCCCTTGGTCAAGCCGGTTTCATCGACGATCTCATCCAGCGAGAGCGGAGTGGGGGAGAGATACAGCACCCCGAAGATGGCACCCATTCCCTTGGGGAAACCCCAAAAACGGCTGATCTGGCTCAGCCCTTCCGTAAAGTCCTTCTTGATCGTGGTGAGGGATTGTGACATGATTGTCTCGTTTTGTATGTTTAGTAATTACTAAACAAAGTATACGACGATGGGCCGGCATTGTCAAGAATCAAAAAGTGGCAGTCGTAGAAGAGTGACTGTCACTTTTTGATATTATGGATTTTATTGGGGAGCCTGCAAAGCCTGGTAAATCTCTTCAGAACTTAAATCTGCGGGAAGGGCGCGGTACCGGTCAATGTAAAAATTGATCGCATGTTGCTGCCCATTTGATTCAAAGGTGATGCTGACTCGTCCGGGGCGAGGACCGACGATCTGATCGGGCGGGAGGCTGTCAATGATCTGCATGACCTTCACGATCCATTCCCCCAGGTCGGTAATATCGGTTAGATCAACCACCTGTAAGGTGATGTTGAAGTCGGTCTCCATGGGAACAAAGGCGGCACTTCCGTCGGCATGGACGCAGTTTTCTCCATAACCAAAGGCAGTTGCCTGCGCACCGGGCTGGATGGTTTGAATGGACTCCATTAAATTTCTTGAGAGCTCAGGCAGGTCCTCGAACGCCCACTGATAACCACAATCCTGCGGGTTGGGAGGAGCAGCTGTGATCGCGCCGTCCGGGGGCTGGTCGATATGTGGCGTCTGGAGGGTCTCCAATAGTTTTGGAATCGGCCGGGTGGGAGAATTGGGGATACCTTCTGTCGTTGCGATGGGGACAGAGGTAGCAGGCCAAGCGGTCACCAGCGCAGGCTGCGACCCGGCCCCGCTGGAGGGCAGGATCGGGGAGCAGGCACACAGGATCAACATCCAGAGAAGAGCCGGGCGTAATACTTTCATCCTATCGGCTTAACGAATCCCAGCCGGTGCTGGTTCCTGGCCGGTTACCTGGAATTCAGGACATCCACCGCAGCCGATGCCATCAGCGCGGAGGCGCGGATCAGCGCCTCTTCGTTGAAATCGAACTTTGGATGGTGATGGCCGTAATCCAGATGGCGGGAGGCATCATTCGAGCCCACGAAGAAATAACATCCGGGCACTTTTTCCTGCATGAACGCCATGTCTTCGGCGCCCATGGTGATATAGCCCGCCGTATCGAGATCAGCTTCAGACAGAATCCGCTGGGCCGCCTCCTGCACGGTGGCGGAAATCGTCTCGTCGTTGATGAGGGCAGGGGTCATACGCTTGATCTCAACTTCAACCTGGCAGCCCAGGCCTTCGCCGACTCCGCGCGCGATCTGCTCGAATCGCTGCACAACCCGTTGCCTGACCCGGGTATCAAAGGTGCGGATCGTCCCAGTCAGCTCCGCAGTTTGCGGGATTACGTTGAAGGCTGTCCCGGCGTGGAGGGTGGTTACGCTGACGACCGCGGTCTCGAGCGGCGCCACATTGCGCGCGACGATGGTCTGCAGCGCGCTGACAATCTGCGCTGCGGCAATCACCGGATCGATCGTTTGCTGCGGAATGGCGCCGTGCCCGCCTCTGCCTGTGATTCGGATCGTAAAGATATCTGCGCCTGCCATGACGGGTCCGCCGGCGATCCCCAGCCAGCCGAACGGTTTTTCGTTCCACAGATGCAGGGAGAGGGTCATATCTAC
>JBLNAU010000469.1:0-9783 GCA_050259515.1 Syntrophothermus sp. | reverse complement strand
AGAATCTACCAACCCTGAGGAGGCGATCCATGCCTCCTCAGCTTCCTGTAGCTGCCGATCGATTTCTACCGGCACAGGCTTGCGTGCTGGCAGTACCCAGGGCAGGCCTGTGACCGCATCCCTGATCCCTGCGCGGCGGGCCGGATCTCCGAGCACGGATCTTACAATTCGCCAGGTGGTTGCCCAGGCTGAACTGAACGGACGGCGCAGCCACGCCGACCAGAGGAGATTTCGTACCTCGTGGCGTCTTCTTTTATCGGCATCGCGGACCTTGGAAGGATGGTGATGGGCCAGGATCCCATCGACGTAAGCCAGCTGCCAACCCTTGCGGAGCATGTCCAGAGCGAGCACCTGTTCCTCCCCACCCACACCAAATCGTTTCTCAAATCCGCCTACATCGAGATATGCCGACCTGCGGACGACACTGCCGCACGCAGCAAAGCCAACGATCGGAATGCCAACTGCATTCTCAGATCTCCAGGAACCGTGGGCCAGCGGGCTGGTTGCCATGGCCTGGCTCAAAGGATCCAGCCTTTCCTCGGGGCCTACCAAAATTCGAGCCGCCAGCAGGCCCAGGGAAGCATGGGCATCGAAGAGATCGGCTGCCCATGATAACGCGCCAGGATGCCACCACGAATCGTCATCGCTGAAAGCCACATACGGCGTTGCGGCTCTCAAAACACCCACATTCCGGCCGGCGCATCCCAGGTTGTGACCGAGCGCCAGCACTTCGACCTGGGGTCCCAGGGAGCGCGCTGCATCAGCCGTCCCATCGGAGGAACCGTTATCGACGACGATCAGGCGCGGTCGTTCCGGCAGTTCCAGAAGGTGCTCCAGGGCGATCCGGATCTGGTCCCCGCGGTTTTGGGTGATCATCACTACGGAGATTCGCTCGTCCGGCATTTGCTCTCCATTTCCAGCGAAAAGGTTATTCCTGCATCTTCTTTGACGAATCGGAGCAGGATTTTGAACGCATCGCCCAGACCGGGTTTGTAGTCATTCATATTATGAAGAAACTATCCATTTGGATAGTGAAAACTCATCCACTGGCAGGGAGGGTTTCCCAGGCGAATCTCTATAATGCGATTGAAAATGAAACCACCATGCCCTCAAACCGAATCTTTCCCTAGGAGCTTAAAAAATGAAAACAATCCCTCAACCGACTGTCATCTCACCCAGCATTCTTATTCTGGCTCTGCTTTTTGCCATTGTCACTTTTATCGGCGTGACCGGTAAAAAAGTTCCAATGCTGTCCAGCATCCGAGTGGATATTGTTCTGTTGGCGATCATTGGCATGGCAATTTGTTCACAGGGTGGAATTGGGCGCATTGCCGCAACCAGCCAGTGGACGCATCCGCTTGCAATTGTCGGCTACATTCTCGGCGGCTTGATCCTGCTTATCGCGCTATCCGTCTTTGTTGGATGGAAACTTCCCTATATTCAAAGTGAGCAGCAGGCTTTGCTTGCCATTGCCATCCTGGCAGGTCTCAAAGTGGTCAATGCATTTACGCATTATTTTCTGCTGCGCAGCTAGATACGTCTTTTTTACATGACGCTTGTAGGTGCAATATGAACAGTTCTGGCCTTTATATCCAAAGGCTCCTGGAGTCGAACCCACTGCGCGCCCCACTGCTCCGGTCCATCATCCAGTCGCTGCAGCTTTCCCCTGGAAGCCGGGGACTGGATGCAGGCTGTGGGATTGGGCTGCAGTGCCAATTACTGCTTGAAGCAGTCGGTACGGACGGACACATCGTGGGACTCGACATTCTTCCTGAACTGCTCGCATATGGTACACGGATGATCGAACAGGCCGGGCTTGCCGGTCAGATCATGTTTCGTCAGGGGAGTGTCAGCCAGCTCCCGTTTGAGGAGGACAGCTTCGACTGGGCCTGGAGCGCCGACTGTATTGGCTATCCGGCCGGCGAGCTGTTCTCTCTTCTGAAGGAATTGATCCGGGTGGTGAAGCCGGGAGGCAGCATCTTCCTGCTGGGATGGTCGTCTCAGCAGTTTCTGCCCGGATATCCGCTGCTGGAAGCCAGGCTGAATGGGACCTGCTCCGGATACCTGCCCTTTCTCAAAGGGAAATGTCCCGAAGAGAACTTCATGCGGGCACTCGGTTCCTTGCGGAAGGCCGGTTTGATGAACGTCCGGGGAAAAACCTTTGTGGGTGAGGTTCAGGCTCCCTTGAAACCTGGAGAACGAACGGCTCTCACATCCCTTTTCAAAATGTTATGGGAAACTCCCCAACCGGAGACCTCGCCCGAGGACTGGCAGGAATATCAAAGGCTGTGTACACCCGGCTCAGCGGAGTTCATCCTGGACATCCCTGACTACTATGGCTTCTTTACCTGCACTCTGTTCAGCGGGCAGGTCGCTGAAAATAAAGGTCGCTGATTCCAAAAGCACTTCAGGAAGGATACTCAACAATGAAAACCACTCATCGATATTATTCTGAAGAGACCGGCGACTTTAACCGGCTGGTTCGTTTCTTTATCACGACCGGCGGTGTGCCCCGTTCGCTCTCCGGCTGGTGCCTGGGCCGGATCGTGGATTGGAAATGGGCTATCTATGAAAACAAGCGCACCTACGCGACCTTCTGTGATGAGAATGCGCATTTGTGGTTCGATGGTTATGGAGAGCTGGCCGGGTTTGCAATCTCGGAAGGCGGAGGCACCGATTTCCATGTGCTGACCTTGAATGGATATCGCTTCCTGTATGAGGAGATCCTGCAGTGGGTGCTCGAGAGCTGGAGGGATCGTATCCCTGAAAAAGGCTCCTGCTTCTCGACCGAGATCACAGAACACCAGGGCTGGGAGGCAGGGATCCTGGAACGGTATGGCTTTCAGTGCAAGGATCCTTTCTATACGCGGCGGTTCGACCTGACCGGCGAGCTGGCGCCACGCGTCCCGCTTGAACCGGGCTTTGTCATCGTGGATATGAAGTCCCGTCCCGATTACCGCGCTCAGGCGATTCTGCGTGGGAATGCATTTCAGAAGAAGAGCACCCTGACCGAGGAGGAGATGACCGAACGCTTGAAATACTTTAACCATAGCGTCCAGGGTCCCATTTACCACCCGGACATCGATCTGTATGTCATGGCCGAGGATGGAAGGTTTGTCGCCGGCGCAGAAGGCCTAATCAATGCCCACTGCCTGGAAGCAGACGTTGAGCGCATCTGCACCCACAGCGACTTCCGCCGGCGCGGCTTCGCCCGTGCGGTCAGCCTGGAATGCCTGTATCGATTAAAAGCGATCGGCCTGCGGAATGCTTATATAACAGGATACAGCCAGGCAGCGATCACATTATATGGATCGATGGGCCACATAGATGAGTTCAGATCCTACATTTATGAAACTGCCTGACCGGTTGATTTGTCTGCATTTCGACGAAGGAGATAAACAATGACAACCCATGCTTTGTCACAAAAAGCCCGCACACAGGTTATCTTGCGTGCGCTGCTGGCGCCGATCCTGATGATCATTATATTGTTCCTTCTCGCCGGAACTTGGGAGTTCTGGCAGGCCTGGGTGTACATCATCATCAACATGATCATCCTGATCCTGATGGGAACCGTTCTCACACCCAACGCTGAGCTTGTGGAGGAGCGATTGAACCCCAAGGAAGGCATGAAGGGCTGGGACAAATTTTATTTTGCAGTCACCACACCGCTCTACGTCCTGGCACTGATCCTTGCCGGGCTCGATGCCCGCTTCGGCTGGTCAAACATCCCCCTGGCGATCTATTGGGCGGGTGTTGTCATCTACATTCTGGGACAGGCGATCTTCCAGTGGGCGCGTTATACCAATCATTATTTCTCGAGCGTGGTTCGCATTCAAACCGACCGCGGACAAACCGTCTGCAAGGACGGGCCGTATCAGTATGTGCGACATCCCGGCTATGTGGGCGGATTCTTGTTCACGATCACCGTGGGCCTGGTACTGGGATCGTGGGTGGCATCCATCCCCCAGGTCATCGCCGCGCTCATGATCGTCTGGCGGACAGCCCGCGAAGACAGGACACTTCAAGCTGAGTTACCCGGCTATAAGGAATTTACGAGCGAAACAAAATATCGTCTTATACCGGGCATCTGGTAAAGACTCATTAAAAGGAACTACTTCGGAAAATATGAACAAGCTTGGGCGCTTCCTCAATAAAGTTTTAGCTGTTCTGGTTTTGATCGTGATTGTGTTTGCCCTCTATCTGCTTCTGGCACGTCCCTACCAGCTGCATTGGGGAGCGACACCTGAAGATATACAGCGTTCCATGCCGGGAGATGAGCTGGATTCTGCTCCAACGTTTCTCGCCACGCGCGCCATTACCATTGAGGGAACTCCCGAAGAGATCTGGCCGTGGCTGATCCAAATGGGATATAACCGGGCCGGGTTTTATGGCTACGATATCCTGGAAAATTTGGGAAGCAGCACTGGAATGCTGAGCGCGGACCGCATCCTGCCGGAGTTTCAGGATCTTGCGGTAGGCAACGAGGTGCCAATCAGCTCTGTAGCCAAGATGACTTTTTATGCCATTGAACCCGGCCAATATTTGGTCTGGGCAGGGAATGAGAATTCGGCTCCCGGTGGATTCACCTGGGCTCTCTATCCCATCGATGCAAGCCATACGCGCCTGGTCAGCCGTATCCGCTGGAGTCATCACTGGACGGAACCGAGTCTGATCGGCTTGGACCTGTTCACCGAATTCACCGATCACCTGGCAGTTCGAAAGATTCTACAGGGAGTGAAGGGACGGGTGGAAGGCCAGGTCGAGCCGATGATGCAGGGAAACATTGAGTTCCTGATCTATCTCGCCTCCCTACTGGCTTTCCTGGGATCGATATTGTGGATGCTGATTCGCCCACTCACGTGGAAGGGATGGCTGGCAGGCTTGGCTGCCGGAGTTGCGTGGCTCATTACCTGGTACTCTCCAATATCCATTTGGATCGGATTGGTGCTTGAGATTTTGGTGATTTGGAATTTGATCGCTACGTTCAGCAGATCGTCCACGGCACATAGAGTTTCGTGAGGCAAAAATGACAATGTTGATTTCCCAATTGGGTCTCGAGCAGGATGCCCTGCAGGGGGAAACCGTGATCGTAACAGGAGCAGGCGGCGGGATCGGTTACGAGGCCGCCCGGGCCCTGCTTTGGCTGGGTGCCAACGTGGTGATCGCCGAGATCGACCAGCCAAGCGGACGAAAAGCTGAAGTGTCACTCGAGCAGGAGTTTGAGAAAAACAGGATACTGTTCGTTGCCACAGACGTGGGCGATGAAGGCAGCGTAAGGAATCTTTACAATCTTTCGATCCTGGCCTTTGGCAAAGTTGATGCAGTGATCAACAATGCGACGATTGCCGTCCTCGGTGAAGTCAAGGATCTGCCCATTGAGGAGTGGGACCGCAGCTACCATGTCAACCTGCGCGGCCCGGTATTGATGGCCAAAACTTTTTTGCCAGACATGATACAGCGCAACCATGGTGCCTTTGCCTGCGTCTCCTCCACCGGGACGGCATACCTTGGCGGGTATGAGACGTTCAAGGCTGCGCAGGTTCACCTGGCCAATACGCTGGATGCCGAGCTGGAAGGCACAAATGTCAATGTGTACACGATCGGCCCAGGTCTTGTGCCAACCGAGACCGCTTCAAAGGCTGTGGCAAAACTGGCCCCGCAAATGGGGATGACGGTGGAACAGTTCTTTGAAATGAACAAGGGCGCGGTACTGTCGGTGGAGGAGGCAGGCGCAGGGTTTGCAGCCTCCATTGTGTTCGCCGAAAAATTCCGCGGGCAGGAAATTTCGTCGATTCAGGCGCTCAAGGCCGCGGATATCAACTTCGGTTCTGTGGAAGCGGAAAAGGTCACGGCCGCGGTCAGCTCAGGGAAACGGCATCAGGCTCAGGCGTTGTGTGAGGCGGTGTACGTCACGCTTAGGGAACAGTCCGAGGGCTGGAAGTCCCGCTCGCTGTTCGAACGCCAATGGGTCATCCGGGATTTCAAGAAGACTGCGGGGATGCCTGTGGAGGAGTGGTTGCTGTCGCTCGATCGTTTGAAGGGCGAGCTGGCGGGAGATGGCTCTTTTACGCATCTGCCTCTTGAAAAGCTGGCAGCCTACTATGAGCATCTGGCGGATCTGGCCAAAGGTTATGAAAAAGATCCGGCAAAGCTCCAAGAAAATTTGCGGCACGTATATGGATGGCGGGATGAGGTTGTGGAGCTGGAAAGGTCGTTCTAAATCGCTGTCCACGCAGCCGATGGAAGAGCCCCTCCTGCAGGGGAGTCTTTCTTTACAACTTGAACGATGTGTATAATGAATGACCTGTCCATCCGGATAGTGAAAGACTCTCCCGTCGGTAAGGGAGTCTTTTTATGTCCACACCTAAAATCATGAACAGGAGAATACCATGAAACAACAACCAGCACTCAATTTCCTCATTCCCCTGATTGCCATCCTGGCTGCAGCCGCTGCGCTGGCAGGTCTGTTCGTACAGGGAGGCGAAGGTCCATCCGTTTTTACAACGCTCCATGGACAAACAGCCAATATCTATGGCTGGGGTCTATATCGGTTTGATACAGCATTATTTGCCACCATATTTAAAGGCACCGATGTGATCACCCTGGTGGTGAGTATCCCGCTGCTGATCATCGCCTTCGTCCTCTATCGCCGCAACCTGCTGCGTGGAGGGCTGCTTTTATTGAGTGCCCTCCCTTATTTCATCTATATCGGTGCATCCATGACCTTCTCCGCCGCGTTCAACAGCGCTTTCCTGTTGTATGTCGCGCTGCTCTCGGTCAGTTTTTTTACCTTCCTCACCGTACTGGGCAGAATCGATGCATCCATCCTTCCACGCCATGTGCTGCCGGGATTTCCCCATCGCGGGCTCGCAATTTTTTCGTTCGTTGCCGGGTTGGGAACCCTCTTCCTGTGGCTCAGCGAAATCGTCGGACCTCTTCTGACCGGCTCGGCACCCACCAATCTGGGGCCTTATACGACGATGTATACACACGGATTCGATTCCGCCATCATCACCCCCGGACTTATCTTAACAGGAATATTTTTACTTCAGCGAAAGCCGGCCGGCTACCTGTTTATCGCACCCCTGCTGGTCTTTTGTGCAGAGACCGGCTTCACCGTCATTTCCGGGACCATTTTCCAGACACTGGCAGGCATCATCTTCCCCATTGGCGTCTACATTGGCATGATCGGATCCTGGGTGGTTATGGGCGCCTTTGCCATCGGTCTGGTCATCCGGTATTTTAGGAAAATATCCGAGACCGCTCAGTCACAATAAACGAATGTACGGATCTCTTGAATTTCACTATCCACTCGGACAGTGAAAACTCTCCCGGCGACGGGGGAGTTTCTTGTTACGCAGACATAGAATGATGATATGAAACTCTACTTTCTTCTTTTGGCTCTCCTGATCTTTGCAAGCGGATGTGCGCCCGCTTCCGTCCCCCCGGAGCCGTCCACCGCAACCCCAGACATCATGCCGCGTCTGGACCCATCCCCAACACATTCAGACAGCACCCTGCCCTTGACCTGCCAGGTCACCGATCTGAAAGTGTACATCAATGAAATGGACGGCTACTGCTTCGCCTACCCGATGCGATTCACACTCGGCAGCCAGCCCTCCGATAAACCTGATGTCCAGGGACCCGCCGTTGACGATAGCAGTGAGCCCATTCACGCCACTTTAACTGTGGAGTTTGAAAATGCCCTGGCAGGCAAAACATTGAGAGAACAGGCCGAGGTATATCTGAAGGATTTTTCAGTCGTGGACCCGGCCACCTTTACCTGGAGTCAGGTCAATGTTGACGGCGAGCCCGGCTTGATGGTGGAACCTGTCCCCGCCATGCTGGCCTACCGGATCGTTTTTGTCGAGCACAACGGACTCTTGTATCGACTCCTCTACTGGCCAGTCGATATCCCAGAAGTAAAAGCCGACCTCGACGAATTAACTCAGACCACGCTTGGTTCATTTGCATTCACAAAATAAATTCAATAACTGAGGATACATTATGAACACTTCCAAACCGCAAAACTCGAATCAAACCCGCATCCTGTGGATAGCAGTCGGGCTGGCCATTCTCACAGCCCTTGTCTATCTCTTGATGGCCTGGAACATCCTGGGAGTTGGCGATCTGCAAATGGATGAGAGACCGGCGGGGATCATTTATTTCGCCGCGGGATGCTATCTTGTTGGAGGGCTCTTGATCCTGCTCCGCAACCGCTGGCTGCTGCTCTTCGGAGCATTCATCAATTTGATGGTTGTCATGTTCTTTTTCAATTTGTATCAGGGCCGCCCTGCCGTTATATTTTCGCCAGGGGGATTAACCTCCAAGATTACGCAGATCCTGCTTGAGATCGCATTGATCTATATGATCATATTGGTTTGGAGAAGCGGCAAAAATGAAAATACTAGCCATTGAGCAGGAACTTCCCGGAGCATCAGCCGAAAAATTTCGGTGCTATGCGAAGGAAGAGGCCCGCAAAGCCTGGAAGCTATACCAGTCCGGTTTCATTCGTGAGATGTATTTTCGTGCCGACCGAAATGAGGCTGTTCTGATGGTGGAGTGCACGTCTGGCAATGAAGCCCTTGAAATATTGTCGACGCTGCCCTTCGTTCAAAATAAATTGATCACGTTCGAGATCATTCCGTTACAGGCTTACTCGGGCTTTGAAAGGCTGTTCGCATGAAAACATTTTGGAAAGGAAGGGCGTGGCGAATGATATGGATCCTTGCATCTCTTTTCCTGGCATGCATCCTCATGCTTGTTGGGGTATTTCAGTTCTGGAGCTACCCGGGAAAGCCGGCTCCCTATGTGGACGGGAATGGGAACACACTTCCCGGCAGTATTTCCGAGAAAGTCTATGTCCAGATCAACGGTGTCAACCAGGGCATGTTCATCAAGGGCAGGGATGTGAATAAGCCGGTATTGCTTTATTTACATGGAGGCATGCCCGATTACTTCTTAACAGAGAAATATCACACAAAACTGGAAGAGGATTTCATTGTCGTCTGGTGGGAACAGCGCGGCTCCGGCATGTCCTATAGTCCTGATATTCCAAAGGAGTCGCTGACGCTGGAGCAAATGATCTCTGACACTCTGGAGGTCACCAGTTACCTGCGTCAGCGCTTTGGCCGGGAAAAGATCTACCTGATGGGACATTCCGGCGGCACTTTTATTGGAATTCAGGCGGCTGCCCGGGCACCCCAGTTTTATTACGCATATATCGGCGTGGCACAGATGTCCAACCAGCTCAAATCAGAAAAGCTGGCATACGACTATATGCTCGAGAAATTCAAAGAGAGCGGAAACACAAAGATGGTGCGAAAACTGGAGGCAGCGCCCGTCACCCTGGAGGGCGGCACACCGGCTGCATACCGTGCCTTGCGGGATCCCGCCATGCACAGTCTCGGGATTGGAACAACTCACGACATGGATTCCGTTCTTACCGGCATCGTTCTGCCGTCTTTTCAGAGCCCGGAATACACCCTAAAGGAAAAGGCCAACACATGGCTTGCCAAATCCCATTCAGGGATCGCCAGTCTGTGGGATGAAATGATCAGCAAGGACCTCAGCCAGGAAGTGACAGAGTTTGATATTCCCATCTATTTCTTTGATGGCATCTATGATTACACCTGTACATATTCAGTGGCGAAGGAATATTTTGAACAGATCCATGCTCCCGTAAAAGGATTTTATACGTTCGAGCAGTCGGCTCACAGTCCCATGTTTGAAGAGCCGGAAAAAGTACAGAAGATCCTGCAGCAGGATGTACTCACAAGGAGC
>JBLNAU010000468.1:0-4039 GCA_050259515.1 Syntrophothermus sp. | reverse complement strand
GACATCATTAGTCACCAGGTTGCCTGAAACTGCGCACACCATGCCGGCCTTGAGACCGCGCATGTTTGCCACCGTATAGATGGCGGACGCCTCCATCTCGACATTCAGGACCCGGTGATCGCTCAGCATTTGCAGGAGATCGGGTGTCTCTCCATAGAAGGCATCAGAAGAGGCGTTCATGCCTAGAAAGAGACGGTATTCGCGTTCCTTCTGCTTGGCAATGGCTGCTTCGAATAACGCTCTGGTAAGGAATTGGTCCGGTATTGCTGGAAAGCCATCGTGAGCATAGTAACGCGATGTACCGTCCATCCGCATTGCTCCGGTACTTACCACGATGTCGCCAATATTCATTCCCTTTTGCAGGGCACCGGTGCTGCCAACCCGTATGAAGTGAGTGACTCCAACATTCGCCAGCTCTTCCACGGCAATGGCGGTGGAAGGGCAGCCCATGCCGGTGGATGTGGCGCTAACAACTATTCCTTTATAGGTACCTGTCCAGGTGCGATGTTCCCGGTGAAAGGCAATTTCTTTGGCGTTTTCCAGATGCTTGCCGATACGAATGACCCGGTCTGGATCTCCTGGAAGCAAAACATACTTGCCTACCTCACCCGGCCGCACATGGATATGATATTGTGGCTTGCCGACAGTTTCATGGGATTTATCAAGAGAGATTGTATTTGTCATCGATTTTCCTTTGTTACTGAAATGGAATGAAGAAGATCAAGCTCTAAAAGGGGAGGAAAACTGGTAATACGGAAAGGATCTGCGTGTAGCGAACAACAGCGATTACAAGGATTTACCATTATTGTAGTGAGCAACTACCAACAAAACAATCACAAAAATTGTGATTTTTGGGACATATCAAATGTGTGAGGACTGTGGAGCGCTTTTCACTCAATCGGCTTTTGGGAAACGGATAGCAAACGTTGCCTTTCGACGCTTTAGGCTTAACTTGGCGACACGGACGAATTACCCACCTGTGATTTTTTATATCATCCTGGCGTGATTAATAAACGAGTTCTTAACCAAGTTAGTTTGCCATTCATTATTCGAGGACAGGAAGTTCATGACCAGGATTTCCACTATCTAAGTCGTGATGGAAAGCTGAGCTTCCGGTATCCTGATCCACGACCTTTGCTAAATCAGATCATTCTGAATAATCCATCTGAACTCCAGCTGGATTTCACGAACGTCCGGGTTACTGAGATTATCGATTTTCTCGCCGAGGCGGGCAAAGCCATGAGCCTTGATCGGGCACGGATGAAGCAGGCTTTTGAGTTTAGCCTGCCATTCAGCACGCTCACGCCTTCCATTGTGAAGGGTAGTTATGAACTGATCCCGGTTGTTTTCTCAAAAATGGCGCTCCGGACGATGGTGGAAAACGAGATCGGCTCGAAATACCTGGACGGCTGGGTGGAGATGCCCTATGCAGACAAGATCGCTCGTCGGCGCGCCTACGGAGCCAGGACGCTGCATTTCCTTTCTGGCAATGTGCCGGTTGTTGCAGCACTGAGTATTGCACGCGCGGCCTTGATCAAATCGGACAGCATCGTAAAGGTTGCGCCGAATGACCCCTTCACAGCGTGGGCGATCATAGGCGCCATGATGGATGTGGATGCGGACCATCCTGTGACGAAGCATTTCTCAATCGTATTCTGGCCGAAGGATATGCCGGAATTCGAGAATGAGTTGATCCAGCCGCGCTACCTGGAAAAGATCATCTCCTGGGGTGGGGCGCTCGGCGGTGTCAATTCCACATTGAATCATGGTAGCCTGCAGGCCTCCGGCATCGATGTGATTTCGCTCGGACCGAAGTTCAGCATTTCGATTCTGGGTGCGGAAGCATTCCGAACGCTGGACAAAATCGACCGCGTCGCCTGCCTTACAGCCAAAGATGCAGCGTCATTCAATATGGAATCCTGCGGGTCAGCTCGTTTCCACTATGTTCAGGCTACAGCAGATCAGGCGAAGGAATATGCCAGGAGACTGTACTGGCATATGCAGGTCCAGGATCCCGCATTGAGCACATTTCCGAGGTCATTTCCAACCGAGCTAAGGGATGAGCTGCATGCAGCGGGTACCCAGAGTGATCTCTATTACATCGTAGGGGGAGAGAAGAACGAAGGTGGAGTGGTAGTCAGCGTTACTGGTGAGATGCCAGATTTCTTCCCCACCCATAAGGTTGTGATTGTGATCCCGTTTACAGGCGATCCTCTGCAGCTAGTAGATCGCATCCATCCTTCCACCCAGACAGTCGGGATCTACCCGGAAGCATTGAAAGACCGTTTGCGCAATCCGCTGGTGGCGCGCAGCGTCTGTCGTTTCATTTCGATCGGTCACACTGTGGATTACGCCGTCGGCGGTCCCTTCAATTCATACGAGATCATGCGGCGCGCCTGCCGCTGGGTGCTGGATGAGTCGTATCCATCCAGTAGCTCCAAAGCCTGGTTCTATCTACGCAAAGCCTGGCACATTCTCAAACATCACATTTTCTAGGAGATCTTCAACATGACCCTCGCTGCTTTTTCAGGCTCGCCTGAGAGCTGGACGCGCCTGCCGGCGCAGACTCTGTTCTCGCTTTCCAGCCAGGAACTCTATGGGCTGCAGCTTGGCTGGGCGCAGGAACGTTTTGCCTCACTGCAAGATCGCATCCCTGCGCTGGAATCGCTGGCCGAGAAACAGGGCGTCAAAGTCATAGACAGTTTCGATACTTTGGCAACTGTCCTGTTTACCCACCAGGTATACAAGAACTATCCTTTTGCTTTCATCGAGCGCAAGCAGTTCCAGGATCTCACTCGCTGGTTGAACAAACTGACAGCTCATGATCTGTCCGGACTCGATATGCGCGGTGTCAGTACGATCGACGAATGGCTGGAACGGCTGGATGAAGCGGGCATGTTCGTCTTTCACTCCACCGGCACCAGCGGCAAGCTCAGCTTCTTCCCACGCAGCCAGGTGGAAAAGGGCGCCTGGGTGGACGGCACCTATGCTTTTCTGGAAGCATTGATGCCGGGGATCCGCGATATCCACTTGCCTGTCTTCTGGCCTGCTTATCGCGGCGGCCGCCAGGCGGGGATGCGGCTGATCGCTCATTTTGGCCCGGCGCTGGCCGGGTGCGAGGAGGAATACCACAGTCTATTTGACGCGCCGATGTCTGCCGACTTCATGTCCCTGGCCATGCGCATGAAGCATGCCCAGGAGCAAGGCGACCTGGGAACGATGGATAAGATCAAGGCCATCTTCAAGACGAAGGGCGAGATCATCACGCTCAGGGCGCGTAAGGCAACCCTGACAAAAAATTTCTTCGAGAAAATGGTGAGCGGGTATCGCGGCCAGCGCGTGTTCCTGATGGCTTCTGCTACAGACTTGCTCGATGTTGCAGTCGATGGATTACAGTCGGGTCAGCATCATGTATTTGCATCCGATTCGGTTTTGCTGACCGGGGGAGGCTTCAAAGGCCGTAAGGAAATCCCGAACTGGAAGGGCCTCCTACAAAGGTTCTACGGTGTCGACCATGTCTTCATGACGTACGGCATGACCGAGCTGAATACCTATCACCTGGCCTGTTCCAAAGGCGTCTATCATGTCTTTCCCTGGAACATACCGCTTGTGCTGGATCAGGCTGGCAATCCTTTGCCTCCGAGTGGCATACAAACTGGCCGCGCCGGGTACTTCGATTTGCTCGCCCGGACATACTGGGGCGGGATCCTGACGGGCGATTGCATCACGGTTCACTATGATGAGGAATGCGGCTGCGGCTGGAAAGGCCCGTGGATCGATGACAATGTCCAGCGCTTTACCGAGCTGATGGGCGGCGAAGACATCATCTCCTGTGCAGGGGTGCAGTCGGCCTATAGCGATTTCATGGAATATATCGCTGCCGATGTTCCCGAGGGAGCGTAGCCGTGGATATCGCAGGATTGACGATGCTCGCCTTCGGCGCGCTGATCGCGGCCACCGGCATAACCTGCTTATTCAACCCTGAGTTCTTGCTCCAAATCCTTGGTCTTTCAGCCGTAGGGGCAACCCGGCTCTTCGT
>JBLNAU010000467.1:0-2578 GCA_050259515.1 Syntrophothermus sp. | reverse complement strand
TTCCCAGATCCAGCAGGTCGTTGACGATCTGAAAATGCAGATGAGGTGTCCAGCCGCCATTCTCACTGGCTTTTCCAACGCTGGCGAATTTTTCTCCCTTTTGGATCCTCTGTCCAATCTTTAAACCCGCGATGGATTCCCGAGTCAGGTGTCCATATAAAGTGTAAAAGAGATGATTTTCATCCGTCTCATGCGCCAACACGATGACCGGACCGCAACCGTGCGGCGAGGCATTCTCAGCAAACGCAGCCACCCGGCCATCCAATGGCGCATGGACCGGTGTGCCGACCTCCACAAATAGGTCCATGCCAAGATGGATGGTCCGTAACTCACCGGAGAAGCCATCGCCGGTCCCAAAAGCAGGCGAGACATATCGATATCGTGCCTCATCATACTGTCCCACGGCGGCGCGCACACCCGCCCTGCTCACCAGCTCATGGATCCTGGAGGTCAGCAGGGGTTCGCTGTTTTCCAGAGGATTCCCGTGCAGCAGCGGACTCCCCACGCTCAGGTCCAGGACCAGGAGCGGCTCTGTCCGCAGATCAAACGGCAGGACCTGACCGAAGGAGGCTGAATTTGCCTGCAGCCACTCCACTTTTTTCGGAGAGGAGGCAAATGGAGCTAAGTTGCAAGCCCTTCGAAACACTGCTTCAGCAAATCGCGGGTGGAACTTCAACAGCCTGAAAAGAATACTGCGAATCGGGATCTGACTGACCCCCAGGTATTCATTCCCGGGCTGATTCATTTGCTGCTCTGCTGCTATACAGACGCTCATGCACAAACGCATGGTGATCAGGCCGAACAAAGCCGAAAGCTCCTCCTCATCGAGAGGAAGGATTGAGTGATATCCCTTTACAACTTCCGCAGCAGATTCGAGAGGCTGGGGTTTATCCAGAATGGCATAAGCAATCGCGATCGCCAGGTCACCGACCGTGGTGCCATACACCATGTCTCCCAGATCAATAAAGCCTGCGACCGATTGATTTCTTGAATAAATATCATCCCCGCCGCCCAGCAAAATATTGAAGTCGTTCGCATCATTGTAGATGGTGCTCTTTTTTAAACCTGACAGGAGCGGCAAGGTGAACTTTTCGAAATTCGCTGTCAGAGATTCCAGCAGGCTTCGTAGTTCCCCATCCTGGACCAGGTTGATATTTTTCCCAACGATCTTCAGCCCATTGGCAAAATCCCAGTAAAAATCACGGTGCAAAGCAGGGTGATCGAATCCCTGCAAGGCATGATCGAAACGGGCAAGTTTTTGTCCCAGATCAAAGAGGAGCTGCGGGGTATGTCGTTTTACGTTCCCCATGGGTGTGCCAGGCAAATACGTTACCAGCCGCAAGAAATGCACGCTGCCATTTTGACCCTTTATGGATTCGATCTTATGACCCTTTTGAGAAGGTACTATGTTCGGAAGAAGATTTTCGATCTGAGCCATATGCTCCATGACTTGATTTTGTGCCTCAAGCAGATCTTTTTCCTCCGTGGAATTTGCAATCTTCAAAACATATTTCTTACCCGACTCACAAGTGACTACGAAGTTCTGATCACGCTCACTTGGAAGTGCCTCCACCTGCCCCTCCGGTCCGTACAGTTCTTTCACGATCTGCCGGGCATCCTCCAGGGTGAACGCAGGCGCAAATTTAACAATGGACATCTCAATCATCTCCTCATTCCAAACGATTTGTCGCCGCTGATTTTACCCTTGCCCGGATATAATCCGGGCCATGCCCAAACTTATGATCCTTTCCCGTGACGCGGACGACTACCGCGCTCTCATCGAGGCAGCACACCTGCCAGATCTGGTATTCACAAATGACTATACGCAGGCAGAAATCGTCATGGGTGAGCCCAAGCTGATCCGGGAGGCCCTGCCGCGCCTTTCCCAGCCGAAATGGATCCAGGCCATCTACGCGGGAGTCGAGCCTCTGGTGGATCCCGCCCAGCGTCGCGATTATGTGTTGACCAATGCACGCGGTGTCTTCGGAGAACTGATGTCTGAATTTGTATTCGGATATTTGCTGTTCTTTGAGAAGAAAATGCTGGAGCGCATACAGGCCCAGCAAAACCGGGAATGGAAACGGACCGATCCGGGTATGCTGCGAGGCAGGACCATCGGTCTGCTTGGCGTTGGCTCGATCGGTGCCCACCTGGCCGGGACTGCAAAGCACTTCGCCATGAATGTAAGAGGCTTTACCCGGGCAAGCGAGACAAGCGCGGATGTGGACCAGTATTATCACGGCAGCGATATCCTGAAATTTGCGGAAGGCCTGGATTACCTGGTTTGTGTTTTACCGCGTACCGCGGACACAAACAGGATCGTGGATGCAAACCTGCTGGCTGCCCTTCCCAGCCACGCGATCTTTGTCAACGTCGGCCGTGGCAATGCCGTGGACGAGGCCGCGCTGGTAAAAGCGCTGAGCGAGGGCAAACTCGCCGCGGCCGTTCTGGATGTTTTTGACCAGGAGCCGCTGCCCCGGGAACATCCCTTCTGGACCACACCTAATTTGTACATGACCTACCATACTTCGGCGATCAGCTATCCCGAGGACCTGACACGAGTATTTATTGAGAACTA
>JBLNAU010000466.1:0-4268 GCA_050259515.1 Syntrophothermus sp. | reverse complement strand
ATTGGAAGGAATGAACCATGTCCCCCACCCTCATTGACATCCAACAGGCAGCTCGCAGGATAAAACCCTATATTCATCGCACGCCGGTATTGACAAATGAAAGTTTGAATCGGCAGGTCGGTGCCCGGGTCTTTCTCAAATGTGAAAATATGCAAAAAGTGGGAGCCTTCAAATTTCGCGGCGCATCCAATGCGGTGTTCTCGCTGCGGGATGAGGAGGCTATCCATGGCGTGTGCACCCATTCCTCGGGAAACCATGCACAGGCACTCGCCCTGGCGGCACATATGCGCGACATCCCGTCCTATATTGTCATGCCGAATAACGCTCCATCCGTGAAGAAAAACGCAGTCGCAGGCTATGGGGGTCAGATCACATTTTGTGAGCCGACCCTTGAGGCGAGAGAAAGCACCCTGGAGCGGATCCGGCTCGAGACGGGCGCGAACGTTGTCCATCCCTACAATGATGAGCGCGTGATCACGGGTCAGGGCACAGCCGCGCTGGAGCTGTTGGAGGACGTCCCCGACCTGGATGTCATCCTCGCCCCGGTCGGTGGTGGAGGTCTGCTGAGCGGCACGGCCATTGCAGCCACGGAAACGAAAAGAGGCATCCGCGTGATCGCCGGTGAGCCTGAGATGGCCGATGATGCCTACCGCTCGATCAAAGCCGGGGAGATCCTTCCTTCCATCCATCCAAAAACAATCGCCGATGGTTTGCTTACCTCACTCGGAAGCTTAACTTTCCCCGTGATTCGTGAGCGCGTGGAGCAGATCGTTCCCGTGAGCGAGCAGGGGATTATCGATTCGATGAAATTTGTCTGGGAACGTGTTAAGATCGTCATCGAGCCCTCCGCGGCTGTGCCCATCGGAGTCCTATGGGAGAGGAAGATCGATCTAAGCGGACTTAAAATTGGAGTTATTCTGAGCGGCGGGAATGTAGACCTGGAACGACTCCCCTGGATGAGTTAAAGCCGGTGTTACTGATCGAAATGCAGGATTGCCAGATTTCCATCGAAGGAGGCAGCGAACTGCTCGGGTAAGGCGCCAAGCGTATCGGCGACCCGCTTGCGCGAGCCAAAACCGGGAACAACAACAAAGCTACTGAGGCTTTCCTGATCGAGGATCTCCGGCTTCAGATGTTTTTGTTCCAGGTGCTCAACGCCGACAGTATGGTCAGTATCGTAGATGGCCATCAATGCCTCTATGGACTTAATGTAACTTTCATGCGCCCGAATGACGAGTGGGACATTCAATGCTTTTGCCAGCAATCGATTTGCATCCAGGATACGACCCAGGACAATCTGCGGGACAACCTTGTCTGGCAGGACAAAGATCACTCGTTGCATGCTGATCAGAGGGACAGGCAGCTTTCCAATGATGACAGGTGTATTCGAGCCCCATACGACGTCATCAATGACTGAGCCCAAAAGAGATTCACGCAAAGTCCGTTTGCCGCGCCAGCCCATCAGGATGATGGTCGCATCTTTCTCGAACGAGGTATGCAGGATTCCCTTGGCGTCTGTGACATCCAGGCGCGGAATCAGCTCGATTTCCGATTCAGGGTCGCCCATCACGTGAGTGATCCTGTTCAGGATTTCACGGGTGACCGCCAGGTTCTTTGCCTGCTCGCCAACATCCTGCGCCACGTTGACCGCGAAAACCCTGCCATTGTTGGCTTTGGCCAGGAGGGTGGCCAGTCCAAGCAGCTGCTCCTGCGAAGCGGGGTTAATGACCGGGACCAGGATCCGATCGAAGAGGGGTAAGGATTTTTCATCCTCCTTGGCAGTCTGCAGCCCGGGGCCGAAGCGCTGGACGATCAGGGGAGAGGTGATCGACGTCAGCAAAATCATCAGAATTGCTGCGTTGAAGAGGGTCGTGTTGAACAGCCCGGTCTGCAGCCCGATGATCAGGGTTGGGATGGTGACCGCGGCCTGGGCATGCGAAAGACCGTACACGGTCCAGAACTCGGCTTTGGTATATTTATAAATCCGGGCAGTGATCAGGGCGGCGACGAATTTTGAGACGTAGGCCACGATCGTCACCCCTATGGCCACGAAAATGGTCTGGCTGTTTTTCAAAAAGGAAAATGGGTCCGTGATCATGCCGCTGTATAGCAAAAAGACGGGAATAAAAAATGCCTCGCCGATGAACAGCACATGGCCCTTTACCGGACTGTGACGTGGAAGAGTTGCGTTGATCGCCAGCCCCGCCAGAAAAGCGCCCACCACTTCATGCACACCGATCAGCTCAGCGCCCAGCGCGGCTACAAAGAGAGCCACGACCACAAATTGGAATTCGATCGCGCGCCCATGAAACCGCTGGAAAAAATATTTGCCGATCCGAGGCAGGCCCAGGATGATCAGGGCGGTGAAGGCCGTCAGGAGGATGAAGAGCTCAATAAAATAGCTAAGCCGCAAGCCACCCGATTGCGCTCCCAACACGACGGCAAGAACAACAAAGGCGCCGATGTCTGTCAGAACGGTTGCCCCGGTCGTGACGGCGATCGCCTGATTGCGGGTGATCCCCAGGCGGGTAAGGATGGGGAATGCGATCAATGTATGGGAGGCAAACGCAGAGCCAAGCAGGATCATCCCAAGTGGCTCGAGGCCTAACAGGTAGCCCAGTCCCATGCCCATCAACTGGGGCATCATGAAGGTAAAGAAGCCGAAAACCAATGATCGCCCGCGCACGCGGTTGAACTGATTGATATCCACCTCGAGACCCGCGCTGAACATTAAATAGACGAGGCCGATCGTGGCTAAGAACTGCATGCGGTCACCCGCTTCGATCAGGCCAAAGACATGGGGTCCAATCAGCATGCCCCCCAGGATGATGCCAACGATCCCGGGAAGCTTGACACGCTCGGAGAGAAGAGGCGTGACCAGAATAATGCTCATGATGAGCAGGAAAAATGCAACGGGTTCGTTCAGCCGTTCAAGCATAAGGCATTCACCTGGTTATATAAACGTAAAAGATGATAAAAAACAACGGGAGAACTGGCCAATGCCGGCAGGATCAAATCAACACGACTTCTGCAATTTCCCCTGCCGAGATTCCAGTTGCATCCGGATCAATACGGAGAAGTCCATCTGCAGCGGCGAGAGTGAAGATCAGGTTGCTTTTTCCGAAGATCGGATCTGCCTCGTAATGGATGGTCTTGGACACATGGGATTCGATCAATTTTACAGGCCACCAATCTTCCCTTCCCGCCTGGGATGCAAGGTTGATGGTCAAGCGCGCCAGCACAGTGGCCTTCGGTTTCGGCTGAACACCCAGAAGCTGTTCGATCACCGGGACGACAAACAAATATCCATTCACCAGTGCGCTGACCGGGTTGCCCGGCAAACCAATGACAGCCTTGCCGTTACAGGCCCCCAGGATCGTGGGCTTGCCTGGACGGGTGTTAATGCCATGCACGAGCACGCCTGGCTGGCCCAACGTGCGGATCACATCGGCAGTCATGTCACGGGTGGATGCAGATGAGCCTGCCGTAATGATCACAGCATCACATTCGGCGAGGGCCCTGGCTGCGGCTTCCTTCAAGGCTTCGAACGTATCCGGGATAATTCCATAATGGATGGGAAGTCCGCCAGTTTTCTCAACCAGCGCTCCAAGCGTGTACGTGTTGACATCCCGCACCTGGCCCGGGCGCGGGGTGTGATGAGGGTCGATGATCTCATCCCCGGTGGAGAGCAGTCCGACGCGGACTTTTTTCATGACTTTGACTGTTGTAACTCCCAATGCCATCAATCCGCCCATCTCAGCCGGACGCAGGATCGTTCCCTGGGTCTGAACCACCTGTCCCTGGGCCACATCCTCCCCGATATGGATCAGGTTCTCGCCATCGGCTACAGCGCGCAGAACCTCGATCTCATTTTTCCGTGCGAACTGGGTGTATTCCAGCATCACGACCGCGTCTGCGCCGCGCGGTAGCATGCCTCCCGTGTGGATCAAGGCACATTGGCCCGCAGCCACTTCAAACGCAGGCTCGTCTCCCATGGGGATCTCGCCAACGAGGGTCAAATAGGAAGGCAGTGAGTCACTCGCGCCGTGCGTATCACCGGCTCGCACAGCATAGCCATCGACAGTGGACCGCTGAAAGTCAGGCAACGGGTGGGGTGCATGAATATCCTCTGCCAGGACACGGCCCAGTGAGGAAGCAACTTCCACTGCTTCTAGATCAATCTTCCATGGAGCGCGAAGCAAATTCGACAGCAAAAGGGAACGGGCGTCATCAGGTGCAAGGAGGGTGAGAAACTCGGGCATGGATTC
>JBLNAU010000465.1:0-4904 GCA_050259515.1 Syntrophothermus sp. | reverse complement strand
CTCGTACGGCGTAATCAGCTTGACGAGTGATTTGCATAATGACCTTCTTTCTTAATGTAGACAATCCCTGTCTCTATAGACGATTTTATTGTCCGGTCAATAAACCTGCAAGTGATAGGTGTCATGGATGAATTATGACCTTTTACGCCAAATTAAACTAATATTAATGGGTAGATTAGAGTATTGACCTTCATGTGAAAAGATAATAAAAAATATGATTACCTCCCAACTTAAGGTCTCAGCCATGTATCCTGGCTGGTATATCTCAAATAACAATCAATAAAGCCGACCCATTCCTTGATCTGGGTCGGCTTTTCCGTGCAAACGAGTGAAATCCGTGGCTTATCCTTTATAGGATTAAATCCAGGGTGAGTGATGTGGCTGAGATCTAGTCATTACTCATCAATAAATTACCGGCAGCCATTTTGACAACAAAGGTCAGGGTAGGGCCTTCCCCTTGCTGCGTGTAATCCTTGCCGTTCTGGTTCCAGCCTGAACCATGGTTGATATTGACAGCCGCGCTGTCCACGGTCACCCTGGCATTGATATTTTGTGGAATGATCAGGCTGACGTTCCCAAGGCCGGAGTCGATGGTGACAACACCATCCTTCTTGAGATCCCCGCTAAAATCCAGGGTGAAGTTTCCCGCGCCGCCAGAAAATGTCAACGTGGAGAAATTCGCGTTGGCCAGGCCCGTCAGTTTCACGTCGGAGGCGCCCGTTGTATATTGCAGGATGGACATATCGATTGTGTTGGACCTGGAGAATGACAGGTCCACGTTGGATGCACCATCCTTGACCGTGAGGCTTCTTAATGCCAGCCCGCCAAGCTCGATCCTTCCTTCGTAGGCACCAGCCGAGATGACAAGGTCCATGGGCATGTCGCCCAATTTCAGGTCCCACTCATTCTTGATATCCTTGAAAGGAGGCAGACTGGTGAGATTGCCCTGTTTGATCTCGATATTGCTCCCGGCCTCGATCACTTCCGGCTTCAGGCTTTCCACGTTATAGATAACCGCCCCATCCACCAGATTTCCTGCGCCGGGGGACAGTTTCAGCTTTCCAGCACCGAGCGAAATCGATAAACGCGTCTGTTCGGACTTTGGATCCTGAACCGTTATGGATTCCTTCACCTCCGGCCCCGCCTGGGGACGATTAGGGAAATTGACGGTGAAACCGCATGCCATGCTGGCAAGCGAGAGGACAAGGATTGCTAAAATGATTTTTGCGTTCATGGGATTTCTCCTTCTGTGCCTTATACGAAGGAGATGGATGCGGGTTGCAGAAATAAATTCCCCTCTCCCGCGGGAGAGGGGCCAGTTGAAAGGGACAGGGATTATGCCACTTTTCTTCCCTGGGGAAGCGCCTGGGGTGTTGCAAATGCCGCGTCCAATGCCTGCTGGAGCGACCGTACTTCGATGATCTCAATTCCCTGAGGATAGCCCTCCCCCTTGCGAATGGCTTTTGGAACGATGGCCGTTTTGAAGCCCAGCTTGGCAGCCTCCCGCAAGCGTGCCTGCATCTGTCCCGGCATACGCAGCTCGCCTGCCAGGCCGATCTCGCCGATCAGCACCGCGTCCGCCTTGGAGGGAATGTCCCTCCAGGAGGAGGCGATCGAAGTGGCAATGGCAAGGTCCGCGGCCGGCTCGTCGATCTGCAGTCCACCCACCACATTGGCAAAGATATCCTGCTCGGCCAGCTTCAGGCCGGCGCGCCGGGTCAGCACTGCAGCAATCAACAACAGGCGGTTGAAGTCCACACCGTTGGCGGTGCGGCGCGCATTGCCGAACTGGGTGGGAGAAGTAAGCCCCTGGATCTCGACCAGGATCGGGCGCGTGCCCTCCATGGTGACCGCAATGGCCGAACCGGCGGCGTTGATCATTCGCTCAGCCAAAAACGCTTCGGATGGATTGGTCACTTCGGTCAGCCCGCCTTCGCGCATCTCGAAGACGCCCACCTCCGCCGTCGCGCCGAAGCGGTTCTTCACCGAGCGCAACAGACGATAGGCCTGGAAACGATCCCCCTCGAGGTACAGGACTGTATCCACAACATGCTCAAGCACGCGTGGACCCGCGATTGTGCCTTCCTTGGTGACATGCCCGATCACAAAAACGGAGATGCCGCTGGTCTTGGCCAGCTCACGCAACTGTGAAGAGCACTCACGCACCTGGCTGACGGAACCGGCGGAAGAATCCATGTTGGAAAGATAAACGGTCTGGATCGAGTCGACGATTAACAGCTCCGGTTTCACTTCGTGCACATGATTTAAGATGATCTCGAGATTGGTTTCAGTGACCAGGAATAAATTGGGGGTAAGTGGTCCGTTGTTATTGAGGCGCACCGCGCGCATTTTGATCTGCCGTTCGGATTCCTCCCCGGAAACATACAGCACACGCCTGGTCGCGGCCATTTCCATGGCCATCTGCAGCAGGAGGGTGGATTTGCCGATGCCCGGGTCCCCGCCCACCAGGACGATGGAGCCGGGTACGATCCCACCCCCGAGCACGCGTGCAACCTCGCCGATCGGCAGCTTGATGCGATCCTCCGCGTCGGAGGAGATATCGCTGATCGGTCGCGGGCTGGAGCGTCCCGTCAGGCCGCGAACCGCAGTGTTTTTGGTCGCAGGCTCATCGTGGATGACTTCCTCCACCATACTGTTAAAAGATCCACACTGCGGGCATTTGCCCATGTAGGAGGCGGCTACGCGCCCGCATTCCTGACAAACATATCGTGTATGTGTTTTTGCCATATTAAATAAAACCTCTGTAGGGACAGGCGGCCGCCCGTCCCTACAGAGTATATCAGAATTTATGTTCTATATTGGTTCAGGTAGGGCGGCATAGACCTGTTTTAACATTTCCAGGAATTCTCCCGAAGGACGCTCCTTAAGGATCTCCTTGCGCGCCTCGCGGTCCAGGGTTCTCAACAACAAGTATTGCACGGCATATTTACGGAACAGCCGCTGCCCGTCCCCTTCCCCGTAGAACTGAATGCTTTTCTGTAAATGTTCATGGACGGTCTGCTGGAGGAATTCGGCCGAAACCTGCTCCCGGTCGAGCCCTGCAAAGATCCATGGGTTGGCGATGGCCGCGCGCCCGATCATCACCGCGTCGCAGCCGGTGTGATCCTTCATACGCTGGACGTCGGCAACGGTCTTCACGTCGCCGCTGCCGATGACTGGAATTTTGACCAGCGACTTTACCTCGGCGATCGCGTCCCAATCGGCGTTGCCGCTGTAGCGCTGCTCCTTGGTGCGGCCATGGATCGCAATAAGGGAGCCGCCCTCCTCTTCAACGATGCGGGCGATCAGCTTGTAGTTCTTGTTCCGATCCCATCCGAGGCGGATCTTGCCCGTGACCGGGACTTGTAGAGCGGAAATCAATTTCCGGAACGTGCGCGCGATCTTAAGTGGGGTCGGCATCATGCCCACGCCGGCACCGCGGTCGGCGATGCTCTTGGCCGGGCAGCCCATGTTGATATCGATAATATCCGGTTTCAGCGCCTGCACCTTAAGCGCAGCCTTCAACAGCAGGTCCGGATCATCCCCGTAAATCTGAAAGGTGATGGGACGTTCCGCGGCCTCGTAATACAGCCTCTTGGCAGGCTCCTTCGAGCGGCTGAGGATCTTTTCCACTTTCACGAACTCGGTGTAGCTCATGGCCGACCCCAGGGCGCGGCAAACCGACCGGAAGGGCCAGTCGGAGTAGCCGTCCATGGGCGCGAGGATGGCATCCCCATAGATGGGGACGTCCTGTATAGAGAAGTTGGGGATCTTATTCTCGTTCATAAAGCGTCGGCAAGTATAACAAAAAAAAGACCCTAATGGTCTCCAAACCGTTAGGGTCTGCGGTTGTGTTAGACCGCTTCCTTTTTCAACAGTTCCTGGTAGTGCTTACGGAACTTGGATACCTTTGGGGAAACCACTGCCATGCAGTACGGCTGGTAGGGGTTCCTGGCAAAGTACTCCTGGTGGTACTCCTCAGCCAAATAGAATTTGTCCAGGGGAACCACTTCGGTGACAATCGGGTTGTCGAAGATCTTCTGCATCTCGAGGTCCTGGATGAGCTTCTCGGCAATGTTCTTCTGGTCTTCATTGTGATAGAAGATCGCCGAGCGGTACTGCGTACCCATATCGGCCCCCTGGCGGTTGAGAGTGGTGGGATCGTGAATGCCGAAGAATATGTTCAATAAATCCTGATAGGAGACCACATTCCCATCATAATGAATCTGAACGGCTTCGGCATGTCCTGTATCGCCGTTGCATACCTGGCGGTAGGACGGGTTGTTCACATGCCCACCGGCATAACCGGACTCGACCGATTCAACGCCCTTCACCTGGTCAAAGACGGCCTCCAGGCACCAGAAACATCCACCGGCCAGTGTGGCAGTCATCAAGTTCTTTTCCATAAGATTCTCCTTTTCTAAAGTTCTTCACCACATCAGACAACCTATTATCGCAAAATATTATTAAGGAAGTATTACAGATGGCGATTTCGGGGCCAAGGAAAACCCATGGCTCGCCGGTTGAAACGGGTTGATTCAAATTTCCAGGGTATTTGGCACTTCAAAATCCCGGGATTTGATGTACGCATGGCTTTGCAGGAAGCGGTCCATTTCCGCAGTATTGACGAGGTCCGCAGAAATGGCCTTCTTTTTGACTGCATCCTGCGCAAGGGATGTGCCGGCCTGGGAATCCTTTTTCAGAGTTTCCTCAATCGCTGTCAGGTCGGACGGGCGGCATCCGCAGTAGTCCAGCATGGACAGCGCCGTCTGGCGGGGGTTCTTCTGCCAGCTTGCATAACGGATCGCCAGCATTTTAACGCCGGCCCGATCAAGCTCCATGTATCTTTCCATCAGCGACAGCCACATCAGGGTGCACAAGCCGGTAAGCGAGAGATGCTCATC
>JBLNAU010000464.1:0-4974 GCA_050259515.1 Syntrophothermus sp. | reverse complement strand
AGAGTCATCTTGACGTTCTGACCCAGCAGGGTATTGAAGCTGAATTGACTGTAGTCATTGACACGGACGAATCCATCGCAGGTCGTCGGTGAGCTGCCCGGAGTGTTGCAGTCGCTTGCGGCAGAGAATTTCGTGCCATAGGCCGAGTTGTACGCGGCCTGGCCGACGATGATCGGGTGCTGGCCGGATTCGAACACACCGGAGCCATCCGATTTGTGGGTAAATAAATCTGTCAGAGCACCAAAGTTGAATTTGGCAGCAGGCGTCACATCCGCAATCTTGACCTGCATCACAGTACGGGTGTTCGGGCCGTAGCCAGGTGTGATGGATGGAGCGCCATTCGGGCTCAGATCCGGAGCACCGGTGTAGTAGTCGTAGGTGGACACACGAGCCGGGAAAGCCGCCGGAGCGTCGTTATAGAGGATCAGGGTCTTGCCGGCGAACTTGGAGAAATCGACGATCACATCGGCGCGTTCTGCAGGGGCGAGCAGCAGAGCGTGCTGGTCCACATTGCCGACATCGAAGCGGGTCGGGTCGGTGATCCAGGTAATGGGTTGGTTGGGCACCACGACCGGGGCCGGCAGGAAGCCACCTTCCGTACCGATCTGGATCCATTCGGGGCCAGCCGGGCTGACGTTGGTATCAGGAGTCGGGAAGACGTTCGGGTCGAGCTGAGCGGCGTCCAGCTCCGAAGCCTTGAAGGCTACTTCACTGTCGGTGCCGGTGGTCGGGTCGGCCACATACCACTGGAAATTGAAAAAGCGGTCGTTGGCGGCATTGAGCATGCGGAACCGGTAGGTCTTGGGTTCCAGGGTGACCGTTGGGTAGGCAACGCCATTGACCAGCGGGGTGTCGTTGAACTGCTCCATGCCGACCGAGATATTCGGCGTGCCGGGGATCTTGGCGGGCTCACAGAACGGGTCGGTGTCGTACTGCCAGGTGGCCGGATCGGTCAGTTTGCAGTTCGGATCGTAGTAGGGATTGTCGATCGGGCCAAACGGCGGGGTGGCGGGCGGCCAGAACCAGGGACCGTACATCCAGCGTCCGTAGGCGCTCATGCCGGAGGGATCGCCGGGATTCTGGGCGGGCATGTACACATGGTGATACCAGAAATCGCCATAGCTGCCCCACCGGGATTTGTCCCAGGTCGGATCCTGGCCGTAGGTCTTTAGGGTGCCATCGGAGTTCAGCACATTATTAAGCTGCCAGTCTTCCGGCACAAAGGTACGGTCCTGTACGACCAGCGGGATGCCTTCGCCAAGCTCAGAATACGCACCGTCTGGACCAAACAACTTCTGCTCGGTCGGGTCAGTGATCACGTAGCCAGCGGCTTCACCGGCATACACATTCAGGCGGGTGATGCCCCAAGAGTGGTCGTGGTAGAAGAGCAGGCGGGCGCTCTGCTGGTTGGTGTAGTAGAAGGTCTGGCAGCCATCGGTTTTAGTGTTGCAAACGTTCATATCAGGGACGTTCTGAACACTGACACCTTCAGGCCACATGGTGCTTTCGCCAGCCGGGGTGATCCACTGGTGGGCGGTGCCGTCGCTGATCCACGGGGTGGTGCCGCCGTGCAGGTGCAGGGTGGCGCGGTTATCGTTGAAGCAGCTCGTTCCATCTTTTGGATACTCCGAGCACATCGGGTTGCGTACTTCGTCCATCACCGAGCCCTGATCGACCGGGGTCCCCATGTTCATCGGAACCATGCCAGATCCCATCAATGAAGAATCGGTGGGCAGGAACAGGTCGCCATCCGAGCCGGTGGGTAAAAGGTTGTAGAAAACGATGCGGACGGGTTTGTCTTTGGCTGCGATAATGGTTGGGCCGAGCCACTGGGGCGGGGTTACGGCCAGCCATTGCGTGCCATCACTCTTCTTAACCTGAACTTTGTCACCGTTCTTCAGTTCATTTGTCAGTGGGAAGTGCTGACTGATGCCTGCGTTCGCAGGCGTCTCCAATTGGACATAACCACGGACAAGGGTATCAGGCAGGCTGGAAGAGAAGGAGGTTCGATACTGTACCAGGCCGATCACATACTCGTCAGCTTCGACGCCGTTATAGTTCTTTTTTTCTGGAACGGCCAGAGGAATGTATTTGCCGGTTGCCTGGCAGCGTTTGGTAGTATCAGGGTCTGCAGGATTGCACAGCCCCGGTAGATCGTCAACGAACTTCTTGATGCCGGGGGTCATGTAGCCTGAGCCGCCGCTGTCTACTTTGATCGAAGTAATCACGCCGGTCCCCGAGATTGATACATCTGCCGTAGCGACAGCACCGGTTCCCGTTGGGTCATTGATCACTACATTTGGCGCTGAAGTGTATCCGGTGCCAAAACTGGTCAAAGCAACTGACTCGATCGTGAGTGTAGTGGAGGCTGTAGCAAGCGTCGCGCCAGCAATTGGGTCTGCGGCCGTACCGTTATGGACTGTTACAGCAGGGGCGGCTGAATAACCAGATCCAGGGTTATCAACAATAATTGACGTAACAGCACCGTTAGAATCTATCGTGGCATGGCCTGTCGCTTGTATGCCGTTTTGACCGTCAGGCCGGCCAAATTCTACGGTCGGCATTGTATAACCAGTGCCGCTATCCGTAATGGAAACTGTGTCAACGCCGCCATAGACCGTACCAGTTGCCGGGGTGACTGCGCCACCACCATCGAAGGTTACAGTAGGAGCGGTATATCCAGCGCCTCCCTGGGCCACGGTCACAGCTGTCACAACACCGGAATAATCAACATTCGCGGTGGCTGATGCACCACTACCCGGACCAGCCTGGGTATTGATCGGGCTGGTGAAATTGACCGTCGGGGCAGAAGTGTAGCCACTACCCGGGTTGGTGACATCGATTTTTTCGATGGCGCCCGTCACCGGGTTAACGGTTGCAGCCGCGGTGGCGCCTGTGCCACCGCCACCGCTAAGGGTGACTTCTACATTCGGTATGCGCAGCGGGCTCAGCGCCCAGTTGGGGTTCGGTCCAAAGTAATGCGGAACCTTCGTCTCATCCGTAGGATCCATCGGCATCGCGGCATTTTCGGCGCGAGCCGGGGCCGTGCTTCCCAGCATGAGGGAAGCGATCAATATAAATGTCATGAAAGACAGTAATGTTTTGCTTTTCATAGGATTCTCCTTTGTTAAGTTCACAATGTGAATGACATCATTCAGGGACAATATTTACAGGCTAGGTTCCTTCGAGTCCGCCTCCTTCCCCGGTGTACAGTCTGATAATTTCTCGCTTTCAATAATCGACAATAAATCTGCGCTCCCCCGCAAAATGATGTTCTGTTTGCTGTATACCTGCGTTTGATTGCTGTCCGGGCCCAGGATGATGACCTTCAGACAGGTTTGCTCCTCGATCAGGCGTAGGGCGAGGGCCGAGTCCTCCGGCTTATAGCGGCACAGGATAACGGCTTCCGGTTGAACCCGCTTTACTTGACGAATCAGAGTCTCGAAATCTCCGTCGCTGGAGACACGGATCACATCCCACTCGGTGTCCTTCAGGAATGAGCCAATGACCTGCGCGAGCAGATCATCCCGTCCCCATAAAATGGCTTTGCGGGGCTGGACAGGCTCGGGGTCTGTGCTTGCGATGGGGCCGATCAGTTTGGTCAGGTTCATAGGGTTTGCACTCGTGGATTGCATCGTCTCAATCTTAATGAAATCCACAAGAATCACCATCCGCCCCCATCCATCATCCGGGATTAAAAAAAGACCATCCTCAGGATGGTCTTTTAACTCATTTTCTTAATACCCGGTTAATCCCTGGGTTAACTCCCCTGCTTTACAAATCCCCGCTCGCGGGCATAGGAAGCCAGCTGCTTCCGGTCACTCAACCCCAGCTTGCCGAGAGCCGAGTGAACATGATACTTGACCGTATTCTCCGAGATGAAGAGCTGTTTCGCGATCTCCGCATTGGACAGTCCCGTAGCGAGGGCCCGGATCACGTCGATCTCCCGGAGTGTAAGAGTGGCATCGGTCGGTGTTTCGGTCTTTTTCGTCCGCGACAGCTCCTCCATCAGGCGCATCGTCATCGTCCGCGAGAGGGCGCTTTCCCCGTTCAGGACGGATCGCAGGGCAACCAACAGCTTGCTGGGCTGCATGTTCTTAAGCAGATATCCCTTGGCGCCGCTCCGGATCGCGTCAAAAAGATTGTCATCCTCCTCCGACATTGTCAGGAACACGATCTTGCATTCGGGATGCTCTGCCAGGATCTTCCGGGTGGCATCGGCACCCGTACCATCCGGCAGGGAAAAATCCATCAGGATCATGTCGGGCCGGACCGTGCGGGCCGTTTCCACGGCCTCCCGCACGCTGCCGGCCATTCCGGCGATTTCGACATCCGGCTCTGACCGGATGATGGAGGCCAGCCCCTCGCGAAACAAGGCATGGTCATCAACGATAAGGAGTCTCATCATAGTTTTGTTCACTCTTCAATGCCTCCAAAACTCTAGCCTACAGGCTGGCTGCTTTGGACAGGTACGCAGACGACGATCCGGGTTCCAGAGCCGGGTTGGGATATCAATTGAAAGGACCCATTCATCATCCCAGTTCTTTCCCGCATGAACTTAAGCCCGTAGTGTCCATCCATCGCAGTGCCGGCCGGATCGAATCCCCTGCCATTGTCAGAAATGGACAGGATCAATTTACCGGCATCCCAACGAACAAGTACGCACACCTGATCCGCTCCGGAATGCTTTTCAATATTACTCAGCGCCTCACGGAAAATGTAGAAAAGCTGCCGCATCTGGTGGGTGGACAGCTCGCCCTGCTCACCTTCATCAGTGAACTCCACTTTCAGCTCGGATCTTTCCACATCCTGGACCGCGTAGCGCTTGAAAAGCTGGAACAGGTCGCTCGGGTTTTGGGTTTGCAGGATGGCCAGGGTTCCCCGTACCAGGTCATAGGATTCGTTGGCCACCTGGGACATCTGGTTCAGCTCGGCGCTCAAATCTGCAGTTCGTGAGACCAGGCTCTTGTCTGC
>JBLNAU010000463.1:0-6425 GCA_050259515.1 Syntrophothermus sp. | reverse complement strand
GATCGGTCTCGCTCTTTTTTGTGATTTACTTCAACACTTTTATTACATTGCGTCCTGCTGCCCCGCTGACCCCGCCCCCGCCGTGGACGCCGCTTCCACACAAGAACAAGTTATCGATCGGCGTCCTGTGATTCGACCAGCCGGGAATGGGGCGCATGAACAGGAACTGGTCGAGCATGAGCTGCCCGTGGTTGAGGTCGCCTTCGGTCAGCCCGTAAGTGTGTTCCAGGTCCAGGGGAGTGAGGGATTCTAGATTTTTGATGGAGGATTTTAGAGTGGGGAAATAGTCGGCCAGGGTATCGACGGCCAGCTTTTCAACCGTTGAGCCTTCCGCCTGCCAGCTGCTGTGTTTCAAAGCATAAGGTGCATATTGAAAGTGGATGGATACTGTATTTCCTGAAGTGGTCACTTCCAGATAAGGCTTTTCTGAGATCTCACCATACTTGGCGGCATCATAGGCGCGCTCGAGATATTTGATGGATGGCGCCAGGACGACCGTGCCGGCAGGGATGCCGTGATTGCCATCTGTGAGTAAATGAATCTTCGCCAGCGAGCCGCGCATCTTGATCGACTGCACGTGCCAGACGAACTCCGGCGGCAGCTCACGCGGACCGACCAGCTTGAGCAGGGTGTGCTTCGGGTCGGCCGAGGAGAGGATCAGATCCGCAGCGATCTCCTCGCCGCTGGAAAGGATGACTCCCTTCGCAACCTGCCTGTCCACCTGGATGCAGGCCACTTCTGCATTTGTCCGAATCTCGCCGCCGAAGGCTTTTACTGCGTCTGCCAGGGCATGTGTGATTTCTCCGGCTTTACCGACATTTGCATGCGATAGTCCGCCCCGATTCATCCAATTGTGGATCAAAATGTAGCCGGTGCCTGCGCCCATCGGTCCCAGAGTCAAACCGTGGATACCCAGGGAGGCGACCGCCGCTTTGAGCACTTCGGATTCGAAATACTCCTCCACCAATTCCTGGGCGGTCATCGGCAGGGTCCGGATGAAGTTGAGCATATCCTTGCGGCCGGCCAGGCGCAGATTGATTCCCAGGTCCATCAGGCCGAAGCCTTCCCTGGCATTGAAGCTCAGCGGCAGGCGCGGCATGATCGTGGCATAGGCTTTATCCAGGATCTTCGCCGACTTGTCCATGAAGCGGACAAACTCGGGCCAGCGCGCCGCGTCCTTTGCCGAAAAGCGCTTGATGGATCCGGCTGCTTTGACGGGATCAGGGTCAAGGGTTAGGGAAGAATCGGCTTGCAGGGAAATAAAAGAGTCCCTCTCCCGGACTGCCGGAAGGTTGAGTCTCAGATCTTTAATGATGTCGGGCCGGAGTGTGCCGCCCGTCCAGAGCGAGTCGACGTTGAAGCCGTCCCCAAACGATTCGGTCACCACCGAGCCGCCTGCAATGCCGCGGCGCTCGAGCACCAGAACCTTTTTTCCCTGTTTTGCCAGATAGGCCGCGGCGACGAGTCCATTTTGCCCTGCGCCGATGACGATGGTATTGTATGTTTTTGCCATGATCCATTCCTCTTCAGGATGCCGGTTGATGAAAGAAATCAGTCTGTAACCGCATTCTCCAATATCGAAAACTTTTGATTCTCACAATCGATCTGGGCCTGCACGCCATAGGGAAGGACGAACACCGGGCTGGTATGGCCGAAGTCCATGTGGGTGATGATGGGCAGACCAGCCAACCCTTGTTCATCCCTCACCACCTGAAGGATGGCGCGGTCGTATTCTTCGAACGTATCCGGGGAGATCTCTCCGCCCGGTCTTCCAAAAAGAATGCCCGATAACCCGGGCAAAATGCCCATGGCAGCATAGACTCGCAGCGTACGCGCCACCATCTCCGGCGGCGGGGCTTCTTCGGAGGTTTCCAAAAACAGAATCGCATCCTGCCAGTCGTCCGGGAAGATCTGCGTGCCGCGCGCCCAGTCAAAGACCTCCAGGCAGCCGCCGACCAGGTGCCCGCGATGAACACCACTTCCCTGCAAGAACTTCCACCCGGAGGCCGGGTTCCGTTTTCGTTTGATCTGCTGGTTGGCAGGGTCGGCCCAATCCAGCCCCTCCACCGTCCATTCCGTGGAGGGCTTCAGCTCGCCGATCACAGCGCTCGAGAAAAGTGTCCGGCGCAGCGACTCCACCATGTAGGGGAACATCCCGCAGTTCTCGGCAAACCCGACCAGGATGGAGGGTCCGTAAAAAGAAACCAGCCCGGCCTTGTAACACATCAGATGGCTCATGGTGGTATCCGAAAATCCTAGGAAAATTTTGGGATGGTCACGGATCACATCGAAATCGATAAAGGGCAGCAGCCGGATCGATTCATCGCCGCCAATGGTGGAAAAGATCCCCTTGATGGACGGGTCGGCAAAGGCCTGCATCCAATCGTCGGCACGCGCCTTGGGATTGCGCGCCAGCCAGTCGGCATCCTTCAAAGTGTTGGGCATCTCCACCACCTGCAGGCCGAGCTCCTCCTGCAACTGCTGCACGCCGGCTTGATAGCGGTACGGATAAGTGCCAGGTCCGCCCCACGAGAGGGAGACCGTGGCGATCCTATCGCCGGGATTGAGCTTGGGAGGCTTGATCATGAGTTTCAGGGTCATAGGCTATCCTTTGGTAATCATCTCTTCTAGAATCTCTCTCGAGCATTTCTCAAAATCATCCAGCAAAGCAATGTCTTGGAAATTCATCTCTTTTGCAAGCGTTCGAACGATCTCATGTCCCAGGAAATAGCCCGTCTCGCTGTGTCCATCGATCTCAAACCATGAGCCAAAGAAAGGGTGTACCGGCTGCCCTTCGTCAGCCGCTCGAACGAATTGGGAAGCCAGCCGGCTTGTATTTTGCCGGCACCAGACCAGCCAATCACCATCACGGCTCTCCTGATGTGATGACCCGTTTACCAAGGACTCGCAATATTGTGCAACTCCCTCGGTATACAACTGCCACCATGCGCCCGATTCCAATTTCTTATTGTTCCGGGTCCGCAGCGTAAAATGAGCGAGATGCCCGATTTCATGGGCGATCAAACCTTTGATCGATTCTGAATCACTCCAGCCGCATTCTGCAATGTTCTCCAACCCAAAAAGGATGGAGTACTTGTTTTGAAATTTCGTGACCCAGCCGGCACCGCATCCGATGCCAACATAGATCACAAAACAGGTGCTCGTTTTGAAACTTAAGATTTGCTCCGCTTTGGAAAATATCACCGGACCCAGCCTCAATAAGTTGGATCGCGCTTCCAGCATCGCCTGATATCTTTCCTGTAAATCTGGAAACACTCTTTCCTTTGCAACCTGTTTCCAGTCGAGATTCTGCTCGGAATAATCCTGTATCTGTATTTCCAACAGCTCAGGCCAATGGGACATGTACCCGGTTGCCCACTGCTCGATCTGTTCATCCAAAGATCTACCTTGAGCAGCTGCCCAAAAATCCTGAAAGGCAGGAAAGGTGTCGATGACTTCGAGACTGTTCATTACTTTTCCGTCTTCCTGCAAAGACTATGCTCCGCTCTCTACTCTCTATTCTCTACACCCCATCCTTTAATATTTCCTTCGCCGCCAGCATCCCGGCCGCGCCCATTACACCTCCGCCTGGGTGCGCGCCGCTCGCGCCAAAGTAATAGCCCTTGAGCGGCGTGCGGAAGTCGGCCCACTGCGGCACGGGACGCAGGAAAAAGATCTGGTGTAATAACAACTCGCCGTGGAAGATGTTGCCGCCGGTAATACCGGCAATGCGCTCGATATCCTTGGGCGAAATGACCTGCATGCCCACGATGCACCTGCGGATGTTCGGCGCGTATTCCTCGATGGTCGAGATGACCGCCTCCCCGAGCTGGTCGCGCTTCTGATCGTCCCAGCCGCCTTCGATATCATACGGCGCGTACTGCACGAAGCAGGACATGACGTGCCTCCCCGGAGGCGCCATGTCGGGGTCGATCATGGAAGGGAAGATCATGTCGAGGTACGGCCTCTTCGAGATCTGCCCGTACTTGGCATCGTCATAGGCCCGCTCGATGTAATCGATGCTCGGGCTGATGGACACCGCGCCGCGGTGCAGGACGGAATCAGCCCCTTTGCCCTGGAAGGGCAGCGCCGTGAAGTTGGGCAGCTCGCTCAGGGCGATGTTGACCTTGCCCGACGAGCCGCGCGTCCGGAAGTTCTGAATGGAGGTGACAAACTCCTCCGGGAAGTATTTCGGCTCGACGAACTGCAGGAAGGTGCGCTTCGGGTCGGCGGCGGACATCACGACCTTTGAATCGAGCTCATCGCCATTCTCCAGGACGACACCCACCGCGCGCCCGCCTCTGACCTTGACCTGCTTCACTCCGGCGTTGACCCTGATCTCCACCCCAAGCGCCTGCGCCGCGTTATGGATCGATCCGCTCACGCCGCCCGAGCCGTTCTTAGCAAAACCCCAGGCCCGGAACGCCCCGTCGATCTCGCCCATGTAATGGTGGAGCAGAACATAGGCCGTTCCTGGGGAGCGCGGTCCCAGAAAGGTGCCGATGATCCCGCTGGCAGCCTTGGTCCCTTTCAATGCATCGGTCTCGAACCATTCCTCCAGCAGGTCGGCGGACGATTCGGTCACCAGCTTGGCGATCGTATAAAGCTCGCGCTCTGAAAGCCCCGCCGCGTATTGACCGACTTTGAGCAGGCCGAGCAGATCTCGTATGCTGAGTGATGACGGGTCAGGAGGGATCAGGTTGATGATCGGCTTGATCGCCTTGGCGGCGCGGGCCATGACGCGGGCATACTCATCGTAGGCTTCGGCATCCTTCGGAGAGTGGCGGTACAGCTCGCGGCGCGTCAGGTCGTGGTCGTCCCAGGAGGCAAGGTAATCCCCATTTTCTGTGGGTGTGAACGTGCTGGGCAGCGGCAGGATCTTCAAGCCGTGTTTCGGCAGCTCCAGGTCCCGGATGATCTCCGGGCGCAGCAGGCTGACCACGTATGAGAACTCGGTGAAATTGTATCACGGAAAGATCTCCTCCGTCACTGCCGCGCCGCCGACGATGTTCCTGCGCTCGAGCACCACGACCTTTTTGCCGGCCCGTGCAAGATAGGCCGCCGCGACCAGGCCGTTATGCCCACCGCCGATGATGATTGCATCATAATGATTTGCTGTCATGGGTTATCCCTTGAACATGATTTATGAAACCGGCTGAAGAACCAGATGGCCCACGATGACCTCCAGGCCATCATTCGCACCGGGAGCATCTTCGTCAGTTGCATTCAGGTTGACCGTAAAGAACTCCGGACCGTTCTGCAGATACACGTCGATCACAACCCTTCCATCGCCAAAGTCGATAATGCTGTGGATCCTTCCAAGCAGATGGATGCCATCCTCCTCCTGCCAGATCCCGGAGCGGGCATCTTCAAAATCGTCCACGACCTTCCAGTCCCGGATCTCATCGAAGCTGATCTCTGCCTGGAACGGAGTCCCAACGGATATGTTTTTCTCATCCATGCCGCGAACTGTCGCCGTCAAATGGTTGTCCTGATGAAGCACTTTCGCCAGCACATTCCCGGATTGCGAATCGAATATCTCCGTGATTTGAAATGCCATGGATCTGCCTTTTGATCAAGATTTTTTATTTCTACTTCGTCCGGCTCATTGATTCACGTCCATCGTTTGAACTCTCCGGTTGATAAACGGGGAAAAATGATCGCGATACTTTTCCTGAACATCCTTCCGTTTCCAGTCATTCCCTGTCACGTGATGCCGGCAAAAGGGTGAGCCGCACCTGCATGGATGATCCAGCGCCCAATCGGCCTGGGTGGTAAACAAAGCGTAATCCACTGTGATCTCCTCACCGGCCTCAATAGCCCGCCGTGCGACCAGGGTGACCTCATCCGCCATCCACACGTTTGGATCGCACGAATGGTTCATGGAGCCTTCGAGGGTTTCAGTAATCTGAGGTTCCTCCACCAGATGCAGGTTCTCGCCGATCTGAATGGCGTTGTATCTTGAATGACTGGCCTGGAATGTTTCAAATTCAGCCTCGCTCATCACTATGCCGCCGACAACACAAACTGTTTCGCCCTCCTGAAAGGGCTGGAGAGCAAACATGCCGGAGCCGCTGATCGGCGAACTCCGGATCTCGATACGAGAGTCATTCCACGTTCGCGAAAGGTACTCCTTCACGTCTTTTCTACCTCACACCTTCAACCTGCCATCTTTCCAACCTTCAACCCATTACCGCTTTCAACTTGGAATCCTCATTTCTTTTTCCACTCGGGTTCATAGAATGGTAACTTCATCACTCGAGCCGGTGCATGCTGACGGTGATGCTCCACCGTAATTTCCATTCTTACATTCGTGCCCAGCTCGAAATACGGCTTTTGCAAATGTGCCAGGGCAATATACTTCTTGAGTAGTGGCGACCATGTGGACGTGGAGGCGTACCCCACCTGCACATTTCCCACCAGGA
>JBLNAU010000462.1:0-4436 GCA_050259515.1 Syntrophothermus sp. | reverse complement strand
TCAAACTTTATTGGAATTGGAAAATCAGGGCCATGCTTTCTGTGATTGGATTCCGGGCGTCCTCCTTTCATTCTCAAAGGAATAAACCCCCAATATATTTTCGATATACCAAAATTATTTTTTTATTATATAATTTTTATATGGCCTAGTCAACAAGCAAGGATGGAACCATGACACGCAGCAGGGTTTTACGCGAACAGGTTTATGAACAGATCAAACATGATATTATCAACTGTAAGCTTTCGCCCGGCGAACCCTTAAGCGAGAATCAATTTCTGGATCAATTCAAGGTTAGCAAAACCCCAATCCGCGAAGCGCTCACGTCTCTCGTTCAGGATGGCCTGGTGGAGTACACCCCCAATCGCGGATTTATGGTCACGACCGTCTCGGTGGCGGATATCCAGGAGATATTTGACACCCGGATATTTCTCGAGACGGAATTGTTCCGCCTGGCCGTCCAAAGGATATCGGAAGGAGAGATCGATGATCTGGAAAAACAGAGCAAAGTGGAGATCGATCCGAAAAGTCCTCGGTATACAGAGATGTACCTGGAGTCGAATCGGAATTTCCATATTGCCCTGGCAGCGGCAGGCCGGAACAGCCGTCTGCTTTGGTATTACGAAATCCTGATGAATGAAGCGCAGCGTCTGTTCTATATGGATATTTCACACCATCGCAATGGTTTTCGCTGGGGGCACGGCCATGAGGAGATCATCGAAGCTTTGCGCAACCGTGATGCTGCGACAGGTGTGACAGCGATCCGGGATACTCTGGAAAATGCACGAAAGAGAATCCTGGGCGCGTAAAGGAATTTTTCATGGGCCCCTATATCATTCGTCGCAGTCTCTATATGATGGTGGTGCTGTTTGTCGTTGCCGGAATCACATTTATGTTGATGCACGCGGTTCCGGGAGGTCCATTCGACGGGGAGAAGAAACTGCCGGCTGAGATCCAGGCCAACAAGGAAAAATACTACCATCTTGACGATCCCTTATATGTGCAGTTCTTCTCGTATCTTTCAAAGGTGATCGTTCCGCGCATCACCACGGAAGCACCGACCTTAAAATCAGATGACGATTACCTGATCACGTTCAGGATGGGCGAATTCTGGTTTAAATGGATGAACTTTGGTCCCACCTATGCCTCACGCAGCCGGACGGTAAACGATATCTTTCGGGACCAGTTGCCTGTCTCCTTCCAGTTGGGGATGCTTGCCTTACTCATTGCGGTTGTCATTGGTATGCCGCTGGGGATCATGTCTGCCCTCAACCATAACAAGTGGCCTGACCTTTTGGGCATGAGTGTGGCGATTTTTGGGGTTTCTGTGCCCACGATCGTGCTGGCCCCGGTGCTGGTATGGATCTTTGGGGTGACGCTCAAATGGCTGCCTCCCACCGGCTGGGGGGCCAAACCGCCTTTTGTACTTGGAATATTTCCCAGTTCCCTGGGCTGGAGCTATTTCAAATATGCCATCCTGCCTGCCTTTGTCCTTGGGTTTGGCAGCGCGGCCGTCATTGCCCGTTTGACACGTGCAACCCTGCTGCAGGTGATTCGCGAAGATTACATCCGTACGGCGCGCGCCAAGGGATTGAAGGAACAGGTGGTGGTCAATCGCCACGCGCTCAAGAACGCGCTCATCCCGGTCGTCACCATCCTCGGTCCCCTGTTTGCCGCATTGGTGACCGGCACATTTATTACTGAGCTGGTGTTCGGGATCCCGGGCCTGGGAAAATATTTCGTAACGAGTATCGGCAACCGTGACTATCCGGTCATCATGGGGACCATCCTGCTGTATGCCGTTTTTCTGGTGTTCTCCAACCTGGCCGTGGATATCGTCTATGGATTTCTTGATCCGCGCATTCGTTATGATTGATGAGGAAGAGTTATGGATATAAAAACACAAACCAAAAGTCATGCCGCGGATCAACCCCTTAAGGGCAAGAGTCAAAACCTGTGGCAGGAGGCGTTTGGCCGCCTGCGACGGAACCGCGCGGCTGTGGCAGGTGGAGTCCTTATTATTCTTATGATTTTGACGGCGATTTTTGCGGACGAGATTGCTCCCTATTCCTACGACAAGCAATCCCTGGCCGATGCAAATGCCGTTCCCGAATGGCTGATAAGAGTATTTCCCTCCATGAGGGCCTACGCCGTGATCAACAATGACTATCCTCTCGGGGCCGACGCTCTGGGGCGTGACCTGTTCAGCCGTATCGTTTATGGAACGCGCGTCTCCCTGGCAGTGGCATTTATCGGTCCGGTCATCGCTCTGCTGATCGGCGTCATTTACGGAAGCATCTCCGGTTTTTTGAGCGGCGGCCTGGATAACATCATGATGCGGATCGTGGATGTGCTCTATGCCTTTCCCGGTTTGCTGTTCATCATCCTGCTCATGGCATTCTTCCGCACAACCATTGCCCAGCCGGCGGAAGGCACATTCTCATACTATGTTGGCCAGCTGGATGCCAAATTCGGTGGTCTGCTTTTTATCATGATCGGGATTGGCCTCACAAGCTGGGAAACACAGGCCCGTCTTACGCGAGGCCAGGTCCTTTCTACACGCGAGCAGGAATATATCGTGGCGGCGCGCACCATCGGCGTGAAGGACCGTCACATTATGTTCCGGCATATTCTGCCAAACATCATCGGTCCCTTGATCGTGGTCGAAACCCTGGCCATCCCTGGCTATATCTACACGGAAGCATTTCTTTCCTTCATCGGCTTGGGCGTTAACCCGCCAACCCCTTCCTGGGGATCGATGATCGCCACAGGCTCGCGTGCCTTGCGGGCGTATCCCAATCAGGCGCTCTTCCCGGCACTGGCGCTTGCCATTACGATGTTTGCGTTTAATTTCCTCGGGGATGGACTGCGGGATGCACTGGAGCCGCGCCTCCGGGGGACCCAGGAATAGGCAATGCCCTACATTGAGATCAACGGCGCAAATATATATTACAACGCGTATGGGGAGGACAGACCGGGCCGCGCACCGATCGTGCTGATCCACGGCTCGACGATCGACAGCCACACCGATTGGGACCTCGTAATCCCGGCCCTGGCCAAGTATTTTCGCGTCTTCGCGCCCGACTGCCGGGGTCACGGCCGGTCGAACAATCCACACGTGAGCTATTCGTTCAGGGAGCTAGCAGCGGATGTGGCTGCGTTTATCCATGCCATGGGCTATCAAAAAGCGCATGTCATCGGTCACAGCAACGGCGGGAATGTGGCTCTGGTCACACTGATGGAACACCCGGATGTCGTTCAAACCTGTATTCCCCAGGCTGCCAATGCCTATATAACACCTTATCTGGTCGAGCGCGAGCCCGTCTACTTCGATGCCGGGCGCATCGAGCGTGAGGAACCGGGTTGGATGAACGAGATGATCTCCCTGCATGAGGAGACAAACGGGAAGGGTTACTGGCGCACCCTGGTGAAAATAACGATGGTCGAAACCATGTCCCAGCCGAATTATTCACCCGGGGAGCTGGCTCGCGTCAATCGTCCTGTGCTGGCCATCATGGGGGCGGAGGACAAGGCCAACGCTGCCGACCGGCACGCACAATTCATTGCAGAGCATATTCCCAACGCCGAGTTGTGGGTGCCTGAGGGAACCGGGCATAACGTCCATCAGGAGCGACCTCGGGAGTGGATAGACAGGGTGCTGGATTTCTTGAAGAGGAACGGATAACGGAGCAAACTATCTATGGAACTTCACTGGGAACCCCCCTCGCTCGAGCTCAAAACGACTTTTCGTGTGGCGCATGGAGCGAGCACCCAGCGTCATAATGTTTTGGTATACCTGGATGATGGAGTGGGGGAGGCAGCCGCGGTCCAATATTATGGCGAGACCCAAGAGGGGATCATCGAGTATTTAAAATCCGTGCCGGACCTGGGGGATGATCCTTTCGATCTGGATGGCGTGCTGGCCAAACGGCCGGCTGGATCCCGGGCGGCGCGGGCCGCAATCGACGAGGCCCTTCATGATGTATGGGGAAAGAGACTCGGACAGCCACTGTACAAGCTCCTGGGCCTGAATCCCAATCATGTGCCGCTGACCTGCCTGACGATCGGCATGGATGAACCCGAAGTCATGGCAGAGCAGGCCAGGGCATCTGAGTATCCGATCCTCAAGATCAAGTTGGGAAGCGAAAAGGATGAAGCGATCGTCGCCGCGATCCGCAAAGCAACAGATGCAAAGCTGCAGGTCGATGCCAATGCCGGCTGGACGCGCGAACAGGCGCTCGATATCATCCCCAGGCTGGCCGGGTATGATCTGGAATTTTTCGAGCAGCCGCTCCCCGTGGAGGACGTGGAGGGATATTTCTGGCTGAAGGAAAAACTGAAAGCCCGCAGCATTCATGTCCGCATCTTTGCGGACGAAACGGCCAAGAATTCCCATGATGTTGCGAAACTGGCTGGCGCAGTGGACGGGGTGGTGGTAA
>JBLNAU010000461.1:0-5613 GCA_050259515.1 Syntrophothermus sp. | reverse complement strand
CACCGAGTCCATCTGTAATGGAGATTACAAGTCGGGCTATGAGGCACTGGTTGCCCATACAGACTTGTTGTATCACAGACCGTAACTTTTTTACTAATGGAGTCAAACAGCTTGCTGTTTGAAGAGGGAGCAGGCTCCCCGACTTCATACATCATTGATGAGGAGCATCATGAATAAAGTAGTAAACGATTTCTCGATCATTGTTGGCACCAAGAACGGCTCCGGCAGCTCGACGGCCAACAACACCATCCTACGCGCGATCTTTAAGATGGGTATTCCTATCTCGGGCAAGAACCTGTTCCCCTCCAATATTCAGGGCCTGCCCACCTGGTATACCATTCGCGTGAGCAAGGATGGATTTATCGGACGGCGGGAAGAACAGGAAATTGTCATTGCCATGAACCCGGATTCTTTTGCACGGGATCTGGCCTCGGTCGCGCCGGGAGGGGCTTTCTACTACGCGGACGACATCAAGCAGCCCATCACCCGCACCGACGTGGCGGTCTACCCCATGCCTGTCAAACAGATCGTGCGCAGCGACCCGAATGTGCCGTCTGATTTCCGGGACCTGGTCGGTAATATGGTCTACGTCGGGATCCTGGCTCAAATGATTGGCATCGACCTGGAAACGATCAACGCCGCGCTGACCTTCCACTTCAAGGGCAAGCAGAAGCCGATCGACATGAATTTCAACGCGGTCAAGGCAGGCGCCGAATGGGCCAGGGCCAATCTCGAAAAGAAGGATGTCTTCTATCTCGAGCCGATGGACAAGACCAACGGCCTGATCATGGCAGACGGCAACACCGCGGCCGCCATTGGCTCCGTTTTTGGCGGCGTACAGTTCGTCGCCTGGTATCCGATCACGCCCGCCTCGTCCCTGGCGGAGGCATTGAACGATTATCTCCCCAACCTGCGCAAGCGTGAGGATGGCAAGCACACCTACGCCGTCGTGCAGGCAGAGGATGAACTGGCCGCCATCGGCATGGCGATCGGTGCGGGCTGGAGCGGACTCCGCTCGATGACCTCCACCTCCGGTCCGGGCTTGAGCCTGATGACCGAGTTCGCAGGCCTCGCCTATTACACCGAAGTCCCGATCGTGGTCTGGGATGTCCAGCGCATCGGTCCCTCAACCGGTCTGCCGACCCGCACCTCGCAGGGCGACCTGACCTTCACCAACTTTATGGGTCATGGAGACACCCAGTCGATCATTCTCCTTCCCGGCGATGTATTCGAATGCTTCGAGTTTGGCTGGAAGTCCTTCGACATTGCCGAGCGCCTGCAGACGCCGGTCTTCGTGCTGAGCGATCTCGATATGGGCATGAACCAGTGGATGAGCAAGCCGTTCGAATATCCCAACGTGCCCATGGACCGCGGCAAAATTCTTTGGGAGGAGGATCTCGAAGAGATCAAGGGAAATTGGGGCCGGTACCTCGACAAGGATGCCGATGGAATTCCCTACCGCACGGTACCCGGGAACCGGCACCCAATGAGCGCCTACTTCACCCGCGGCACCGGCCATGATGAAAATGCCCGTTACACCGAGGATTCCGGCACCTGGGTGAATATGATGAACCGCCTGAAGAAAAAGTACGAGTTGGGACGCAAGTACCTGCCAAAGCCGGTTCTGCATTCCAGGCCCGGTGCAGCCATTGGTATCCTCAGCTTCGGTTCCACCGAGTCGGCCGTCCTGGAAGCCATGCACCAGCTCGAAACCCAGCATGGCATCAAGGCTGATTTCCTGCGGGTCCGGGCCCTACCCTTCACCGATGAAGTGACCGAGTTCATCAACAAGTATGACCAGGTATTCGTAGTCGAAATGAACCGCGATGGACAGATGAAGCAGATCCTGACCATGGAATATCCCGAGAGGGCACCTTACTTCAGGTCGGTTGCCTATGGGGATGGCATGCCCGCCTCCGCCAAGTGGATCCGGGAGGGCATCCTGGATAAGTATGGAGTGGCCTCCGGAAGCAATGGAAAGAACGGCAAATCTGTGGCCCAGGCAGACCTCACCTCTTTAGCAAAGTAAGCGAGTAAAAGGAGCAATCGTATGACCCAACCTCTTCCCATGGCCGGCACGCCCGCCAATGTTAACCTGGCCGGCCTTGTTAAAAATGATTACCGCGGCAACCCGAGCACCCTGTGCCAGGGCTGCGGACATAACTCGATCTCGAACCAGATCATCAGCGCGATGTATGAATTGAGCATCGTGCCGGAAAATGTCGTCAAGTTCAGCGGCATCGGCTGTTCGAGCAAAAGCCCCACCTACTTCCTGAACCGCTCATTCGGCTTCAACAGCCTGCACGGGCGTATGCCGTCCATCGCCACCGGAGCCCTGTTTGGCGATAGCTCCATCAGAGGGATTGGCGTCTCGGGGGACGGCGACTCGGCCAGCATTGGCATGGGACAGTTCAAGCATGTCATGCGCCGCAATGTCAATATGGTCTATATCGTTGAGAATAATGGTGTGTATGGCCTGACCAAGGGCCAGTTCTCCGCCACTGCTGAAAAAGGCCTTTCCCTCAAGAAGCAGGGCGCCAACCAGTACATGCCAGTGGATATCTGCATGGAAGCCCTTGCCTCCAACGCGACCTTTATCGCCCGTTCCTTCGCTGGCAATCCCAAACAGGTCAAGGAATTGCTCAAGGCTGCCATGGCCCATAACGGGATCGCGGTCATCGATATCATCAGTCCGTGCGTGACCTTCAACAACCAGGAAAACGCCTATCACTCGTATGCCTGGGGCAAGGATCACGAAGAGCCGCTTCACGACATCACTTACATCGCCCCTCGCAACGAGATCATTCTTGAAGAGGAGATGAGGGAAGGCGAAATCCGCGAAGTGACCATGCACGACGGCTCTGTGGTCATCCTGAAAGTACTGGATAAGGATTATGACCCGACCAACCGCTATGAGGCGGTTCGCATTCTGGCCGAGGCACAGGCCAACAACTGGCTGGCTACCGGCTTGATCTACTACGAGACCGGCAAACCATCCCTGACCGACATGCATCAGCTCGTGGATACCCCTCTCAACCGTCTCACAGAAGCCGACCTAAGGCCGACACCTGCCCAGCTTGAGAAGGTTAATTCCTTGATGTTCTAAGTCCATTTACACATTCTCCCTGACCCCTCTCCTGTGAGAGGGGTTTTATTTTATCTCCAGCAGGTATACTTGCAGAATGATCGAGATCACCCCTTCCTTTTCGATCGACGAAAGCGAACTACAGTTCGCCTTTGTCCGCTCGTCGGGACCCGGCGGGCAGAATGTGAACAAGGTGGCGACCGCGGTGCAGCTAAGATTCGATATCAATCATTCCTCCCTGCCCATGGAAGTGAAAGAGCGCCTGAAACATGGGGCGGGAAACAAAATCACCGGCGAGGGAGAGTTGTTGATCGAAGCCAAAAGGTTCCGAAACCAGGAGCAAAACCGGGAAGATGCGTTGAACCGCTTTATCGAGCTGATTCAGCATGCCTTTGTGAAACCCAAGGCACGCACGAAGACAAAACCGACGAAGGCAGCCAGGGAAAAGCGGCTGAAGGAAAAGAAGCAGCGCTCGGAAGTAAAGCGGATGAGGCAGAGCAAGGATTGGTAAAAAAGGGCAAGGCACTCCAACCGTCCTGAAGTGCCTTTGTCAAACCAGCTCTGAGCTTATCAGCCGGTTCCGTCCACATTTTTTTGCCAGGAGCAGGGCCTTGTCAGCTTGTTGGATCAGATCTTCCAGCTGAAACGTGCTGACCGAGTCAGAAAAAACCAGACCCACGCTGATATTCATCCAAAATCTCGAAGGACCTATATCGATCGGTTCCTCGGCAACCACGGTCCGGCAGCGCTCGGCAATCTTCTGGCACGCCGGCATGCCGATCTCGGGCATCAGGATCACAAACTCATCTCCGCCATATCGCCCGGCAAGGTCATCCTGCCGGAGGGTATTCTTGATCCGCCTGGCAACAATTGCGAGGACCTGGTCCCCCACCGCGTGTCCGTGTTGGTCGTTGATCGCCTTGAAATTGTCCAGGTCCACCATCAAAATAGAGATCGATGCCCGCTCGAGCCGGGCTCGATCGACTGCCTTTTCACCCAGGGAAAAAAACTCACGTCGGCTGAGCAGGCCTGTCAGCGTATCCGTGGCCGCCATCAGGCGATAAACGTCTGCTTCCTTCTGGATATTCTCCACCTGAAGCAACAGGCGGATGTTATGAACGCGTCTCTCCGCCTGCTCATTGAAGATCTTCACATGGATGGAATGGAAAATTTCGTAATTTTCCAACGCTGCCTGGTAGTTGCCCATCTGCTTATAGAGCTGGGCAAGCAATTCACGGGCGCTGCCCTCACTGGCAAGAGAGCCAATATCCTGCGAGATCGCCAGGATGCGAAGCAGCTTTTGCAACGCATCCTCCATCTCGCCGCGTGTCTGGTGAATTTGGGTAATGCCAAACAGGGCGTTGATGGTTTGAAGCGGTTTCTCCTGATTCTCAGCAGCCTGGGCGACCTCCTGGAAATACCACGAAGATCGCTCAATATCCCCCATCTCTAAATAAATGGACCCCAGCGTATGTAAAAGCTCCAACCAGCCCACGGAAAACGACTCATTGCCATATAACTCCAAGGCCTGCAGAGCAAAGGGCAAAGCTTCCTCATTCCGTTTCATCCTGTGCAGGGTATAGGCGGTATTGTTCAAGCCGATGGCTTGGCCGGTAATGTCCCTGGAATTTATCCATTGAATGCTGTCTCGAAAGTATTTAAGGGCTTCTTCAAAATCGCCGATCTCAAAATGCAGCACGCCCAATCCCTGTAACAGGAAAACTTCCAGCTCCGGGTCAGGGTCGACCTTTACCAGGCGTAATCCATGCATGTAATGATCGAGGGAGGAGGAATAATCCGCCAGCCGCCAGAAGATGTTGCCCAGCACATTATCGATGGAGGCCACGATCCTGAGATCGCCCACCTGGTTGGCCAGTTCCATGGCCCGCCTTGCCGTGGTCAGCGCCTCTGAATACCTGCTGAGATGATCCAGGCAATAGCCCTGGGTCCGCAGACTTAACACCAGGTCGAGGATGCTTGCATCGTCGTAATCCCCGAGCATTGCCTGAACCTTTTGAGCTGTCTTTAAAGATTTTTGGACATCTTTATTACGGTCTACCCAGGCTTGTTCATTAAGTTGACGTAATTCTTCGTAAGTTGCTTTCATAATCGTACCGATCGCCAGGCAGATCCGTATTACTGCTGCCAGCACAGGTTTGTTTATTGTACGACACAGGCAGGCAAGCATGGCCTTCCTAACAAGATTGAAAGTACGTGAACACGTCCCGCACGATTCAAAGTTATAATCTGCGCCCAATGAACAAAAAGGTCATTGGACTTCTCTGCGGGCTGGCGGCAGCCAGCATCTGGGGTGGGATGTATGTCGTCAGTAAAGTGGTGCTGGAGGTGATTCCGCCGTTCTCGCTGGTGACGATTCGACTGATCCTTGGGGCGCTTACCCTGGCCATCGTCCTTTTAGGAAAAGGGGTTCCAAAAATTTCCGGGAAACAGATGCTTCAAGTGCTGGGCGTCGGCCTGGTGGGATATGGCATCTCGCTCAGTCTGCAGTTCATCGGGACAAAATTGTC
>JBLNAU010000460.1:0-3037 GCA_050259515.1 Syntrophothermus sp. | reverse complement strand
TCGTCTTGCCTGAGCCAGTCGGGCCAAGGTACCCGACCACCTCCCCTGCTTCCACCTCGAAATTAATATGATCGACTGCAACGAAATCACCAAAGTACCGGGTCAGGTTTTCAACCCGTATGACTGCTTCACTCATGATCCGACTCCGATAAGGCGATGAATATATCCTCGAGGATAGGCGGCACGGCACGCAATTCATCCACCCGGCCTCCCTCGTTTGTGATCTGTGCCTCCAGGCGGCCGAGGACGTTTTGCGCTTTATTTTCTCCAACCCGGATATGCAGCCGGTCACCGAACGCTTGAACATCTTCGACATCGGGGTCCTGATGTGCCACGTGACGGAGGAGAGTGATGGGCGAGCCGCGCAGCTCCAGGACACGCCCGTTCAGGCGGGCCCGCAGATTGGAGGGTGTATCCTCCGCAATGATCCGTCCACTCTTCATAAAACCGACGCGATGGCAGCGGGAGGCTTCGTCCATGTAAGGGGTTGAGATGATCACCGAGACCTCCCCGGTCCTCTTCACCCCGGTTCCATCGTGCACCGGGGAGACGAGTTTGATCACAAGCTGCCAGAAATCCTGTCGCGTGACAGGGTCCACGCCTGTGGTCGGCTCGTCCAGCAGCAGCACGCGCGGACCCGTGACAAGCGCGGAGGCAAGCCCGAGCTTTTGCTTCATCCCCCCCGAGAGCTGACCGGCACGGCGATCCTTGAATTTTTCGAGCCCGACAAAATCCAGGATCTCCAGGGAGCGCGGCAGCCATTCCTGTGATTTAAGACCGCGTACCTCTGCAAAAAATCGAATGTTTTCTAGAACGGTCAGTTCTTCATACATCGAGAATCGCTGCGAGAGATATCCAATGTGCGATCGGGCGTTCTCAGTGTTCCGGATCACGTCAAAGCCGGCGACGCTTACCTGCCCTTCATCGGGCAGCAGCGCCCCAACGAGCAACCGCATCGTCGTTGTTTTCCCCGCTCCGTCTGCTCCGACCAGACCATAGATCTCTCCCGGTTTGACCTGCAGGGAAATTCCATCCACAGCATGAGTGTTGCCAAAATACTTTTTAAGGTGAGTAGCCTCGACGAGCATGGGAGCGTTGGAATGTTCAAACGCTGAAACGTTAGACAGCATATTCTGAACCTTCCTCTCCATTACGAATGCTCACATAGATATACATCGCAACGCGTGAATTCTTTACTTTGTGAAGGCAACATCCGCCGGCATGCCGATCTTGAGCTTGCCCTGGCTGGCATCTACTTTCAGCTGGATGGCATAGACCGTGGAGCTACGTCCTTCAACGGTCTGCACATTCCGGGGAGTGAATTCAGCCTGATCCGCGATGTGAATGACTTCGGCATGGAAGGTTTCGCCGGGGAAGGAGTCCACAATGACCGTAGCCGGCTGGCCAAGCCGGATCTGCCCATAGCGATCTTCGGGGACGTAAACCGTGATCGTGATATCATCCAGATTTGCCATGGCAAAGGCGGTTGCTCCCGGCTGGACGAACTCACCCGGCTCCACATTCCGGGTCAGGATCACCCCGTCCATGGGGGAATAGACCTTTAATTTCCCGATCTGTGTATCGATCAGGGCCAGGCTGGCTTCCGTCTGCCGGACGGCGGTCTCGGCGTGTTGCAGCCCGGCTTTGGCCTGGTCAAGAGCCGTGGAGGCGATCCGCACCTGGGGGGAATATTGACCGGTCTGCAGACGGCTCAGGGTATCCTGGGAGACTTCATAATGTTCCTGTGCAACAGAGAGGGCTGCACGTGCTTCCTGAACCCGGTCGGCTGCGTCGGTGGTCAGCAGGCTGTCATAGGCTTTTTGAGCATTCTCCAGTTCGGCCTCCGCTGCATCGAGGGCATCGCTGGCGGCATTGAGAACGTCACTGTCCCCGCTCAATTTCTTGGCAACATCAATTTTGATCCTGTAGGAAGGTGCATAAGGAGGCAGATCCAGCTGGATATCCTGCGGGCTGACCTTTCCACCGGTTGCCTGAGCATGATCCCGGACTGCCTTGGTGATCAGATAATTGATCCTTGCATCGGATAAGCGGCTCTCGGCTTGTACAAAATCATTATTGCTTAGATCCTTGACGACGCCATCCAGATCAGCCTGGGCCTTCTCGAGTGCCTGGAGAGATGCGTCCACCTGGCTCTGGGCGGCCGTGATCTGTTCCGGGCGACTGAAGTACCACAGGGGCTGATCGAACTGCCCGGGCTCACGACCCATCCAGTCGGCCAATCGTCCTGTCCCTTGCTGGGCCCGGGCAGCGGTCAGGGCAGCGTCGTACTGGGCCTGGGCCATGTCATATGCACTCTGCGCGGTCAACAGTGCACTGCGGGCCGAATCAACACCACTTTGAGCGACGGCTCGCTGCGCGGCAAGCAGGCTGTCATCGAGTGAAAAAAGCAGGTCACCGGTTTTGACGGTCTGCCCGTCATCCGCCAGGGCTTCCTTCACTTTGCCAGCCATTTCGGCCGAAACGTTGATCGTCGTGGCCTCAATCGTCCCGGACGCGTTGAGCTCACCATTTCCATCGCCGTTCAAGGAACGGATGCCATAATAAGCACCTGCAGCGAGAAGCAGCACAACTACAACGATCACGGGAAGCGGGGGACGTCTATGTTGCATGGTTACCTCCAGGAAAAATTAATCCAATCGCTTGCGGAAGCGGAACGCCGCCGCACTCATAATGACAACTGCAAAAATGGTCAGCGCCACGATCTGCTCCATCAAAGCCCGCACACCCACCCCTTTCAATAAAAGCGCACGGATGATCACCAGGTAATAGCGGAGAGGAACGATGGCGGAAACATATTGAAGCAAGCGGGGCATCGCTTCAATAGGAAAGAAAAACCCGGACAGGAAAATTGTCGGCAGCATCGTCACCATGACCGTGATGAATGCCTCCTGCTGTGTATTGGCGATCGTGGATGCGAACAGGCCGATGCCCAGGCTTGAGATCAGGAACAGGCCGGAAAGGAGGAAGATCAGCCCCAGGTCGCCCCGGATCGGGACCTTGAACCACCAGTGTCCGA
>JBLNAU010000459.1:0-9580 GCA_050259515.1 Syntrophothermus sp. | reverse complement strand
TGGATCGGGGCTGGACCTTCTGAAGAAGATCCGCCAGGGGAAAAAGGCACCTGCTGTTGTCCTCGTCACAGGCCAGGGGGACCAGGAGGTGGCCGTAGCGGCCCTTAAGGCGGGTGCTGCAGATTATCTAATCAAACAAAACGATTATCTGCTTCGCCTCCCGGTGGTCATTAGCAATGCCATCGCTCAAAACCGCTTGGCGATTGAACAGGAGGCCCTGCGCCAGGCGGAGGTGAAATACCAATCCCTGGTCGAGCATATTGCAGCAGTTGTTTTTATCGAGCGGGTTGAGGAAGAGTCACCCCTTTACATCAGTCCGCGTATTCAGGAGCTTACGGGTTATTCTGCTGATGAGTGGTACGCCACTCACAATATGTGGGCCACTCTTCTGCATCCCGAGGACAGGCAAAGGATTCTCGCCGCAGACGCTGATTCTTACAAAAACGGAACTCGTTTTTTCGAGGAGTACCGCCTGCTCAAAAGGGACGGGACCACGGTTTGGGTTAAGGAGGATACAAACCTGATCTATGACCAGCAGGGAATTCCTCTCTACCGGCAGGGCATCCTGCTCGATGTTACCCGAGAGGTGGAAAGCCTTGAACTCGTGAGAAAAAGCGAGGAGAGATTCCGCCGCATCTTCCATGCCTCGCCGATCGCAACTTGCGTGATCCGTGCGGAGGATGGCAGGCTCATTGATGCTAATCAATCCTATCTCAATCTGGTCGGCAGGCGGCTGGATGAATTACTGGAAACAGCATCGATGGAGCTCGGTTTCTGGAAGGGGGATGAACAACGAATTGCCTTTGTGAATCATCTAAAAGTAAAGGGAGCCATTCGAGGGATCGAGTATCAATTCCAAAGTCAGTCCATGGGGGTTCGGGATACACTGGCCTATTATGAATTGATCGAGCTGGGTGGACAGGTATGTGTCCTTGCCATGTTCTACGACGCGACCGAGGAAAAGAGGGCACAAAGGGCATTACAGGCAGAACGCGATTTTGCTCTCCAGGTCCTCAACAACATGGGGCAGGGTCTCACGGTAACGACAAGGACAGGGAATTTTCAATATATCAACCCCGCCTTTGCAGGCATGCTCGGATATGCACCCGAGGAAATGCTGGGAAAGACTCCTCTCGATTTCACATCCGAGGCAGGCCGGGACGTTCTCAAGGCACAGATGACCCTGCCAAAATCGGCAGCGACATCCACCTACGAAACCCTCCTTTTACACAAGGACACCCACGAAGTCCCTGCTCTGGTTACCGATGTCCCCCGTCGCGAGAACGGCAGCCTCACCGGGACCATCGCAGTCATAACAGATCTCACCGATCGCAAAAAAACAGAAGAAGCGCTTGCCCGCCAGGTAAAAGAACTGACTATTCTTCACTCTGTGGCGATCGCCCAGGCTGAAAGTGAATCAGAGGATGAGATTCTGGAAAGAGTTACAAAAATCATCGGCCAGATCTACCAGGATCTTTGTGGCTTTCTTCTGTTGAACGAGAGAGGAGATTGCCTCACTACTCATCCCTCCTATATTGGTGCGACCCTGCCTGGCTGGCAGAAGAGCTTCCCGATTTCCATGGGAATCACCGGAAAAGCAGTCAGCCTGGACAGGATTATTCGAGTGGACGATGTAACCCGTGAAACGGATTATATACCCATCGCTTCGGGGATCGAATGTGAGCTATCCATCCCAATCCGTGTAAACGGGCGTGTGATCGGGGTTTTGAATGTTGAAAGCAAAACACCTGATGCATTTGGGGAAAATGACGAAAGATTTCTTAATACCATTACCAGCAGCGTCGGTACCGCATTGGAGAGATTGCGCTACTCCAAGGAGGAACAGAGACGCTCCCGGGAACTAAATGCGCTCTACCTGGCGACGAAGTCCCTTGCACAAAGCCTCATGCCCGAAGTCATTGCCAGTAATCTTATTTCCACCATCGAGGAAGTGCTTGGCTATGAATATGCCTCCCTTTATATGCTGGATGCTGATGGGCAAAGATTGCTTCCACTGGCCGCCAGCCAAAAAATGTTGAGCCAGAAAGCCCATGAAAGAGATAATGAGTTTCGCGGCAGAGGAACAGGCGCGCTCGGGAAGGGCATTACAGGTTGGGTGGCACAATATGGCCGGCCCATACGTACCGGAGATGTCGACCAGGAACCACGCTACGAACGCGTCCTTCATGAAATTAAATCCGAACTCTGCGTCCCATTGATCGCCAGAGGCAGGGTGATCGGGGTATTAAGTGTCAAATCCACCCAACCGGATGCATACAGCGAAAACGATGAAAGCCTTCTAACGGCGCTGGCAAGTTCAGCGGCGATTTGCCTCGAAAATGCCCGCCTGTATCAAAGCGCTCTGGAGGCGGCGGAACGCCGGGCTGTGTTGCACCGCATCAGCCAGGATATCGTTCGTTTCGGCCAGGATTTCGAGCAGATCTATCTGGCCATCCATGAAGCTGCCGGACAGTTAATGTCCTGCGATGTTTTTATAATCTCGCTTCGAGATGATCCTAGCGACTCAAATATCGCGGTATACACCGTTGAGGAGGGGATTCGATACGAGCCGGAAGGTGCACCCTCGAAGGTGGGTCTGGCAGGCAAGGTGATCAACGAAGGAAAAAGCATTACTTTGCGGAATGAAGAGGATATCCACAAGGTGGATGTCATCCATTTTTGCGCGGCCAAGCATGTCCAGTCAGTCGTGGCCGTTCCTATGAGAATGAGCGATCGCATTCTTGGAATGATCGCAGCACAAAGCTATGAGCCGTATGCATATGGTGCAGAGGAACAGGCCCTGCTCGAAATGCTCGCAGCACATGCCGCCACAGCCATCGAAAACGGTCGTTTGTTTGAGTCCGAACAAAAACGCCGACAGGAGGCAGAGAATCTACGTCAGGCGGCTACAGCCATCTCATCCACCCTCGACCCGGACCAGGTCTTGAGAGAAATCCTTAAAGCGTTAAAGCATGTCATCCATTATGACAATGCAAGCGTATTCATGCATGAAGGCGAATGGCTGAGAATGGCGGTCTGCCAGGGGTTCCCTGAGTTCGAGAAGCTGATCGGCAAGAAATTCCCTGCCAGTGACGAGCTTTTCGAGCAGATGAAAAATACACAACAGCCAATCATCATTGAAGATGCCCAACGGGATTCCAGGTTTAAGAAATGGGGAAATACGTTTCACGTTCACGGCTGGATGTCGGTTCCGCTCGTCACCCGCGGCCGGGTAATGGGATGCATCACACTGGATAACTATAAGACCGGGGCATACAGTAAGGGAATTTTAGAAACTGCGATGGCATTTGCCAACCAGGCAGCGGCCGCGCTTGAAAATGCACGCTTATTCCAGGAGCAAGGCCGCCGGTCCAGGATCATCGAAGCGCTGGCCGATATCGCCAATGAGATCGCCACGACCCGGGATGTTCAGGCGGCCATGGATCAAATAACGCAGCGGGCGCTTGAATTGCTCAATGCCAATAACGTGGCGATTTACCTTCTCCAAGACGATAACGTGACCCTCAAAACGGTCAGTGCCCATGGGCTTTACCGTAAGGAAATCCTGTCTCATACCCGGAAAGCGGGCGAGGGAATGACCGGGAATGTCTTTCTTAAGGGCAAGCCCGAAATTATTAATGATACTCATATTGATCCGCGCCGGGTGGTCGTACCCGGTACGCCGGAAAACCCTGAAAGCAAGGAAAGTCTGGTGTGCGCTCCGCTGATTTTGCGGGGCAGGACCATCGGTGTTATTAACGCCTGGAGATTGAAGGAGAACGGGCTGTTCAATGAGACGGAGCTGAATTTCCTGGTCGGGATCGCACATCAGGTCTCCATTTGTATCGAGTCTGCCCGCCTGTTCCAGGAGACCAATCGCCAGGCCCAGGAAGCAGCTGCGATCGCAGAGGTCGGGCGGGACATCTCCGCCACACTGCAGCTGGATGCTGTGCTGGAAAGAATTGTTTCGTATGCGATGAATTTGTTAAATGCCGAGACCAGCGCGGTATTCCTGACCGATCCATCCACGTCTACATTGGAAGCCATTGCCACTCTCGGGAAAGACTCTGAGGAACTCAAAAATCATTTATTGCCCATCGGAAGCGGTATCCTGGGGAATATTGCCCTGCAGAATGTAGGCGAAATTGTGAATGACACCTTCAATGATCCCCGGGCGATCACAGTCCAGGGGACTCAGGATGATCCTTTTGAGCATATCATGGGAGTTCCTATTATGTTCAAGGACAAGCACACCGGTCTGCTCGCCATCTGGCGGACGGGTGTTGGAAATGATTTCACTTCGAGGGAGCTTGATTTCTTGACTAGTCTGGCCAGACAAACGGCAGTCGCCATCGAAAACGCCAGGCTGTACGATGAGATCCAGCGCCGGGTCAAGGAGCTGGAAATCATCAACCGGATCTCCACCTCCATGCGCATTGCACAATCCATGGACGAGATGCTGCCGATCTTATTGAACGAGACGACCGCCCTTCTGGACTCACCCCATGGCTCCATCTGGATGTACTCGCACCCAACCAATATGTTGGTCCAAAAGCTTGCATACGGATCCGCAACCAAGGTTGCCCACACCTCGCTCAATTCGGGGGATGGGATTGTGGGTCATACATTTACCAGCGGAAAAAGATATATTGCCAGCGATCTGAAAAACGACCCTCTTTTGTTCGAATCGAACCGGCAGAGCATCCAGCCCGGCCTGACCGGTATTTTTGTCCCCATACAATCCACGGCCGGTCCAGTGGGAGTCCTGACCATTGCCGTCAATCAGAACAGGCAGATCAGCGAGGAGATCAACTTGCTCAGCATCCTGGCTGAGATCACGGGAAATTCAATCCACCGCGTCCAGTTGTATGAGCAGAGCCAGATGCAGGTTCGCAGGCTTACCACCTTGCGGGATATCGATGCCGCGATCACTTCCTCCTTCGACCTGCGCTTAACGTTAAACATTTTGATGGACCAAACGCTCACCCACTTGAATGTGGATGCAGTGGAAATCGGCCTGTATCATCCCGATATTCAGAGCATGACCTATCTGGCCAGCGCGGGCTTCCAGATCCCGAGTCCTTCCCGGCCGCAAATTCGTCTCGGTGAAGGCCTGGCGGGACAGGTGATCCTCAGGCAATCCATTCTGCACATTACTGACCTGCAAAATGCTCCCGAAGCGAAGAATGAAATCCTGATCCGGCGTGAAGGATTCGTGACCTATATCGGCATTCCGCTCATCGTCAAGGGACAGATCAAGGGCGTATTTGAAATCTATCATCGCTCCTCTCTCCTGCCCACGCTGGACTGGATGGAGTTCCTGCATACGCTTGCAGGGCAGGCTGCCATCGCAATTGACAGTTCCCAGTTGTTTGAAAATCTACAACGCTCCAACCAGGAGCTCCGGCAGGCTTACGATACCACCCTGGAAGGCTGGGCCAGGGCTCTTGAGCTGCGCGACCGCGAAACAGAAGGGCACACCCGCCGGGTGACCAAGTTAACCCTGTCGCTCGCCAGGTATATGGGTGTGAGCGACAAGGAATTGGTGAATATCCACCGCGGTGTCCTGTTGCATGATATCGGCAAGATGGGCGTCCCGGACCATATTTTGAAAAAGACCGGAAAGCTTACCGATGAGGAATGGAGGGAGATGCGGCAGCATCCTGTGTATGCCTATAATCTGCTTTCCCCCATTTCCTACCTGCGTGGAGCGCTTGATATTCCATATTGTCATCATGAGCATTGGGATGGGAGCGGGTATCCTCGCGGCCTGAAGGGTGAACAAATCCCCCTATCGGCACGCATCTTCTCGGTGATCGACGTCTGGGATGCGATGCTGTCTGACCGGCCCTACCGGCAGGCCTGGCCGCGTGAAAAAGTCACCAGGCATATCAGGGACATTGCAGGCACAATCCTTGATCCAAACATTGTTGAGATCTTCTTCAAAATGGCGGAGAGCGATCCGGAGCAGCTTTGAGTATCGAGATATTTGCTCAGGATTCGAACAGTTCATAAACAAAAAGCCGGCTCTAAGAGGGCCGTCTTTTTGGAACTTTATCTACTTCACTCGCAGGAACTTTCGCTTGCCAACCTGCAGGACCCCTGGATGTGGAAAAGCCAGGTCACCCCGCTCGACCGTTTCACCATCCAGGCGTACACCTTTTTGATCCAGCAAACGCCTTGCCTCACTTTTACTGGCTGCCATCCTGGCATCCAGGATTACCTCCAGCACCGTCTGGCCTTGCTTCAGGTCATATTCCGGCATCTCGTCCGGCACTTCCTTATGCTGGAAGGTGCGCACGAATGTCTCTTCAGCCTTCTGGGCATCGGCCTCGCCATAGAAGATACTGGTGATCTCATGAGCAATCTTCATTTTTGCATCACGCGGATGGATGGTCCCTGCAGCGATCTCCTTCTCGAGGGCTTCTATATCGTGTGGTGACCAGCGTGTGGCAAGACGCATATATTTTCCCATCGCCATATCAGGGATGGACATCAGCTTTCCGTACATATCCTCTGCCCCTGTATTGATCGGCACAATGTTGCCCGTCGATTTGGACATGCGTTGGACGCCGTCCGTCCCGGGCAGGATTCCGGTAATGATCCCTACAAGGGGTTTTTGTCCCAGCGCCTCCTGCAATTTTCGGCCCGCAACAATGATGTTGAACAATTGATCCGTGCCACCCACCTGGACATCCGTTTGCTGGGCCACGGCATCATATCCCTGCATGAGCGCATAGAAAGTTTCATGCAGGTAGATGGCTTCGCCCTTCTCCAGGCGGTTGGCAAAATTCTCGCGCGCCATGAATTGCTGCACGGTAAAGTTCTGACCCAGACGAATCAGGTCCACGAGAGAAAGCTCGCTTAACCATTCACCGTTGTAGCGGATCCTTGTCTTTTCCTTGTCAAGCACGCGAAAAGCCTGTTCGGCATACGTTTGTGCATTATGTGCAACCTGTTCCTCGGTCAGGATGGGTCGCGCCTTGTTCTTATCAGAAGGATCGCCCACGAGTGCCGTGTAGCTGCCGATCAGGAAAGTCACATCGTGTCCCAGGTCCTGGAACTGTCGCAGCTTGCGCATCGTGATCGTATGCCCGAGATGCAGATCGGTGGATGTTGGGTCGTATCCGCAATAGACACGCAAAGGCCGGCCTTCCTTTTCCGCCTCCATCAGGCGCTGACGCAGTTCATTGGTCATTGCCTTCTTAAGATCCTCGTCGCCATATTCGGTGCCCAGCATGAGCAGTTCAACTTGTTCATCGATGTTCATACAAACCTCCACCATCCAAAAATTTGCAAACAAAAACGCGCCCGCGATGGTGAGGGCGCGTTCTGAAACACACCACCGCAAAATCTACGTTGGGGTGTAATAATAGAATTTTTCAGTCGTCTTCAAATCGAACATGCTGGTATTATACAACATCACTGCCCAAGATTGAAGGTAAAGGACCACGGTCCTTTAACTGAATAAAACTCATCGCTGAAGACGATCTGCTCAGCCTGCTCCTGGGACATGTCGGACGGCTTGCTGGTAATCTGCAGTGACTGCACTCCATTGGCATCCGTCGGGCAATCGAGCGTGATGGCGATCCCTCGGTCATTGAGAGCTTGCTGGATTTTGGGCATGTAGATCGAGCAGTATTCCTCGGTGCCCGGCGGAGCCGCCAGGGTGTCGATCGTAACGACGACGTTGGACAAATCCGCATCGGGTGGGATGTTCACGAAGGAAAGTGTTTCGCAGCGCTTGCCCGATTGACCTTGCGTTGGCTCCTGAAGACTCAACATGGTTGAGCCAAAATCAATTACAGATGTACCGGCATATTGCAGGCTTGCTCCCCCAATGGACCAATTGGAGTCGTCCAGCAGGGTATAGCAGACATCCACGTTGACCTGTTTTCCATCCCGCCAGGCTCGGTCCGCCGTGACGTCAATCCCATTGGACTGCTGCAGCTTTGTGACAGGCTGGGATTCCATCGTCGGATAGGAGGGATCAATATAGGCAGTCGGGAGTGATGGGGCAGGCTGCTGTGGAACGAAAGGAGAACAGGCAGCCAGAAGGACTGTAAGCAGTAAAATGGTTCGTTTCATATTTCTCCAGGTTTACTTTGAATATATATTTTCAAGCGCCTGCTCGATCGTGGGAAATTGAAATTGAAATCCCTCCTCGAGAAGTCGCCTGGGTCGTGAATAGCGTCCCTCGGTGAGCAGGACGCTCATCTCGCCTAACGCCAGTTTCAACAGGAATTTCGGTACATGGAACCAGAATGGGCGGTGCAGCCTCCTGGCAATTGCATGCATAAACTCCTCATTCGAAGTGGGCGATGGAGCGATCAAATTATAGGGCCCGCGTGATTCTTCATTTTCAAGCAGAAATTCGATGGCCCTGACTTGATCGGCGAGGTGAATCCAGGGCACGGCCTGGGAGCCAGCCCCAAGCTTACCACCGAAAAATAAACGAACGGGAAGAGCCATGAGCGGAAAAAGACCTCCTTTGCGGGCCAGGATCACGGCAGTACGAGCCACGACACGCCGCACCTCGAGTTCCTCCACAGGCTGAGTGGCAGCCTCCCATTTGACGGTCAACTGCGCCAGGAAATCATCCGCGGCAGGTGTCGATTCGTCCGCAAACCCCTCTCCGCGCAGGCCGTAGCGATTGATGCCTGAGATTTGAAGGAAAACCCTGGGACGATGCGCAGCCTTTTGTATGGCGGAGACAAGGGCCTGTCCCGGCTGGACACGGGAAGATGCGAACTTCTCCTTTTGACGCCGCGTCCAGGGCCAGTGTTCCAGCCCAAAACCCGTCAGGTTGACCACGGCATCCATTTCATTCACACGGTCACCCCATCCCTGTGCTGTTTTTCCATCCCATCGAATCTCCCTGGAATGCCTGGGCGTATGGCGGGTCAGAATGAAAACTTCATGGTTATGCTGCCTCAGTTGATTTGCCAGGGCAGTTCCGATGAAGCCCGACCCGCCCGCGATCAAAATGTTCATTCTCCTCCTATCCGTGCCTTAGAAATTATCTCAAAAGGTAGCTTGAGCGAGTCTGCGGTACCAAAGCAGGGCGCAAGCGAATTGAAGAAGTGCCAGATAGTTTTTCGCTTTCTTTTCGTAACGGATCAACAGACCGCGACACTTGGATAACAATGCTAATGTCCTTTCCACGACCCAGCGGTGAGCCGGAAACTTTTTTTAGCCCGACTCAATTTCTCTTCTCCGATGCGGCGAATATGCCCGGTGTAGTGATGTTTCTCTACCGCAGCTTCTCCAGTGGGATTGTCATAGCCTTTATCCAAGCACAAATGCTGCAGTTTCTTATTGGTCGGCTTGGGTCGATCCACCACGATGGCTGCAAGCGTTCGATCCAGCAATTTCGCATCGACAACATTGGCGCCCGCCACCACCACCGAGAGCGGCCCACCATGGCGGTCGGTCAAAATGCTCTTTTTCGAGCCATTTTTAGCGCGATCCGTCGGATTTGGCCCGATTTCGTCGCCACCCAGACGTGCCTTGCCCATCGTACCATCGGCTGCTTGCCATTCCCAATCCACCAACCCAAATTCATCGCACTCTGCCACCA
>JBLNAU010000458.1:0-7686 GCA_050259515.1 Syntrophothermus sp. | reverse complement strand
CTGTGAGGCGCACCCAGCAAGCCTGGGATGGTGACCATGTGCACAGTGGTCATACGCATTCCTGGTAGGATCTTCACAAGCCAAACCCTAGATTGAAAGTACTCGATTAATAAATTGACCGACTTCATAGCAGGTCGGTCAATTTATTTAAGTGGGAATATTCAGGTGGATCAGGCGTTCGAAATATACCTCAACCCTTTAAACCGGATACAGCAACACTTTCAAGAATATAACGCTGGGCAAAGAAAAAGATGATGATGAGGGGAATGGTGGTCAGAACCGCGGCGGTCATGATCGTCGGCCAGGGCTGGGTGGTCTGGTTGATGTTATACAGCGTAGACACATACACCGGCAGAGTGTACAGATCGATCGTCTGTAAATACATCAACGGTGTGAGCAAATTGTTCCATAAACCGACAAAGAGGAAGGTGGCGATCGTTGCCAGAGGCGCCGCGGATAGTGGCAGGATGATATTCCACCAGATCTGGATATGGCTCGCACCATCCACAAAGGCCGATTCGTCCAGTTCCCTGGGGATCTGGGACATGGACTGGCGCAGGAGAAAGATCATAGCCGCGCCGCCTGCGAAGTAGCCCGGAATGATCAGGGGATTGAAGGTGCCGATCCATTTAAGCTTGTTGAAGAAAACATATTGCGGCACGATGAGCGCCTGGGCCGGGATCATCATCGTGGAAAGCATGAGGAAGAAAACGATGTTGCGTCCCGGCCACTGGATGCGGCTAAAGGCGTAGGCAACGGCCGCGATCGAGATCAACGTGCCGGCCAGCGCCAGTGTCACATAAAAGACCGAATTGAAATACGAGCGCAGGAAAGCCTGGTTATGGAAGATGGCAGTATAGGCGGCAAGGGTTGGATTTTGGGGAACCCAGACAATTCCCGGAGAGTTGGTCTCCTGCAGCGTTTTGAGGGACGAGGAGATCATCCAAAAGAGCGGAAAGCTCATCAGTACGGTCGCACCCGTCAGGAGGACGTAGAGCACAATGCCTTTGAAGATGGGAAGGTATTTTTTCACGCAGCCCTCCTAATAGATATCGTACGTCACCCAGCGATCCTGAAGGACGAACTGGATGACGGTGACGATCAGAATGATGACGAGAATGATCCACGAAATGGCGGAGCCGTAGCCAATTTCAAAGTGAGCGAAGGTCTTCTGCCACAGATAGTAAACCATCGAGATCGTGGACGAAACGATCGGCTGGTTGTCGCGATATAAAACAAAGATGGGTTCGAAGATCTGCAAGGCGGCGATCATGCCCACCACCAGGTTGTAAAAAATGTACGGGGTCAAGAGGGGGAAGGATATTTTCCAAAAGCGCTGCCAGCCCGTCGCGCCATCCACTTCCGCGGCTTCATGCAGCTCCCTGGGGATGTTATTCAGCCCGGCCAGGAAGATCAGCATCATCGCGCCGCAGCCCCACACCATGAGCAGGACCACCGACATCTTGGTCCATAAGGGGCTCTGTACCCAGAGCGGCACGCGATTTGCAGCTGGGAATCCAGTGGCGATCACTTTCTGGAGCAGGTTGTACTTTCCGGTGTTCAACCCGAGGAAGACAGCGGAAGTGACCTCCTGGATGTAGATCAGGCCGCGAACGAGATAACTAAAGGCCGGGATGGTCATCAGCGAACGAATAATTTGATTGATAATACCTGTGCCTGTGTTCAGCATCAACCGCCAGCACAATAAGACCGCTGTGTTGAAGCCGAGGATCACCGGCAAGTAAAACGACATGCGGAAGACGCGTTCCCCGCGCAATTTTTGGTTGAGCAATACAGCGAGAAAAAGCGCCACACTCATTTCCAGTGGCAGACCGATCACCGTGAGATACAGTGTGTTGATGATCGAGGCGCGGAAACTGGAATCCTTTAAAAGAATGGTCCTATAGTTTTCGAAACCCAGCCACCTGGCCGGTTCTGCGGACGTTACGCGATAATTGGTAAAGCTCCAATACAATGAGAAACCAAGCGGTACAACAACAAAAATCAGAAATCCCACGATCCAGGGAGCGGCAAAGAAATACCCGGCAAAGGTGTCTTCCTGTTTTTTAGGAGTAGCGCCTCTCATCCTTGCGATGGAACGGGCAAGGAATCCCAACCCATAGCAGCTGGCAACGATAAACATAACTGTAAAGCCAGCCGTGATCAGTACATTGAGATAAGGGTTATCAGGCATCTATGTCTCCTCTGTGTTTCGTTCGGGGAAAGCTCCTGGATGAGCATGAGAATGGGTGGGCAGAGACAATTATGCCTCTGCCCACCTGGACTTGCAACTCAGGAAATTACTTGGCGAGAACTGCGCTGTAGTCTTCCTGGATCTTCTGGTTCACTTCTTCAGGAGTCATTTCCTCGGTGACGAGCTTGCCGAGTGCATCCTGCATGATCGTGGAAAGCTGAGCGGATTCCTTGATTCCAGCAAAGCCGATGCCATACTTGGAAGCAAGTTCCGCTTCGCGCTGGAGCTGCGGCTTGTCAGTGACGAAACCGTACTGCGAATCATTGCGGGCAGGGATCAATCCCATGGTCTCGTTCCACTTGTTATTGGCTTCCTTGGTGAAGGCCAGCTTCAGCCAGTCTGCGGCAAGCTCCTTGTTCTGGCTGTATTCAGGGACGGCGAGCCAGTCGTTGAAGGCCAGCACGACCGGTTTGCTGTTGGGGAAGTTGGCGGGATCGCCGTTGAACGGATCGATGGAGATCTTGTCCCAGACCGGGCGATCAAAGGCAGGAGCGGCCCAGCCGGAGTGTGCGAGACAGACGGCGCCGTTATCCTTGCTCGTGGCATCGTCAACGTCGATCACAGAGCCCTGTCCGGTGGGAAGGGTTCCAACCGCGTCAGAGGCAGGGCCGTAGGTCGCCTGGCGCATATCGAGCAGGAACTTCGTGGCTGCCAGGGCTTCGGGGGAATCGAAGTTGGGGGTGCCATCGTCCTTGTAAAGCTGTCCGCCGAGGGAGTAGAACACTAGCAGCCACCACTGCCAGTCGGCCATGGAGCCGGCATCGACAGGCACGAGCGCCTGCTGGGACAGGGAATTGGTGGCGGGATCGATCTTGCTTGCCTGCTTGGCAAACTTGACCCAGTCGGCAAAGTTTTGCGGGGTGCCGGTGGTCCAGCCAGCGGCTTCCATCAGGTCCTTGCGGCAGAACACGTAGCGGGGAGCCGTGAAGATCGGCAGGCCGCGCAGCTTGCCCTCAAACTTGGCATTCTCGAGCGCAGGGCCGAAGTTCTTGATATCGGGCCAGGCGGCTTCGCCAAGATAGGGATCCATGTCGGCCAGGCTTGCACCGTACAGGGTGTTCATTTCGGAACCGAGGTTGATGATGTCAGGACCATCGCCGGCGGCAAAGAAGCCACTGAAGGTGGTATCCCATCCGGACCAGGAGCCTTCGGTGATCTCCACCTTGACGCCGGGGTGAGCGGCTTCGAAGGCGGGGTTGATATCACTCTTTAACCAGGCAATGGTATCGGGGGTGTAGTCGAGCAGATAGATCTTCAGGGTCTTGGCTTCGGCGGGCTGAGTGGCTGCCTCGGTGGGGGCTTCCGTGGCGGCCGGGGGTTGGGTCGCAGGAGCCTGGGTGGCGGGCGCTTCCGTTGCGGGCGCGGGGGTGGCGGGTGAGCCACAGGCAGCCAGAAGGAGGCTTGCCAGCACCAACACGGACAAAATCACGAACAGTTTCTTTTGCATCTTTTCTTCTCCTTTAGAGTTTTGAACAAAGTGTTCTTATGACCGGTTACCAACGCAGAATTTTTCTTGGCTTATCTCCTTTCCGAGGATGATGCTTTCAAGCAGTCCTAACTCATCCTGCCAATTCGCTCCTGTACCTCATTTGCAAATCGTTGCATGAAACCACTGACAAACGCCACGGGCTTGAGGCGGGCATCATTCATCAGCGGGGTCATATCCATTCCATAGGACAGGCCGGTTGTGTTATCCACGCCATGCGATTCGAAATACGTGGCATTGGCGCGGCGACGGCCCATCGACGCCAGGTCATAGCGTTTCCCGCCCCCGATCTGGGAGTCGAACACACCCAGCAGGGCGAACTGTAGATTTTCATGCTCGGTCAGGTCCATCATGACCTTGTCCGAATCGACCATCCAATCCAGTGCGCGCCAGACCTCGCAGCCTATGACTCGTTCGGGACGCTCAGCCAGGTCCAGTTTGCGCAGAGCTTCGATCACCCGCAAAGCAACGGCTACATGGGTATCGTGTTTGTCTGCAAGGTTATGGGTATAAACAAACTGCGGCTTCGTCGCACGCAGGATCGCCAGGATATCGTCCACAGGCTCGCCACGCGCAGCATCCTTGACCACCTTGCTCGGGAAATCGAGCAGCACCTGCGCGGCAAACTCGCCCACATGGGCGGCCTTGCGCTGCTCCTTGAAACGGACCAGGCGCATCTCGTCGTCGCTGTATTGCTCGTACAGGCCATTGCGAGGAGAACCGCGCCCGTCGGTCACCACCACGCCGGTGAACCACCTGTCCCTTTGCTGAAAGCATTCCACGATCGGGTTGGCAGCCATGATCTCGATGTCATCCTGGTGGGCGGAAAAGCACAAGTGGGTCGTGCGTGAAAGTGCCCGATCGATGGGCTCGCCATCCGGGATGAAGATCTCTGCGGTATCGAGGTGAAACTTCATAATTTCTCTCTGCTCCCTGCGCCATCCCCGGCGCACAGGTTTCTAATATACGCCGCTTTCCCACAAGGATGCTTCGCAAGGAACGGCGGCTGAAGGTACCTACACGACTGGTAAACTCGCCGCGGCAACGGACTGTCCCACCCGGCGGATTTTTTCGTCTGGCAAATGCAACTCCATCTTTTGCAGCAATTCGGGGAACTCGGCAGCGAACACCTCCTTCACACCCTGGATCAAAAGATCTCCTCCTCGCCCCGAGGTACAGCGGCCGAGGATCAATACATGCTTGATGTCGTAAAAATCGGCATAATGAGCAATGCCGTATCCCAGATAAATGCCCATGCTTTCCCAGATCTTTTGCGCACCTGAGTCGCCCTCTTCCAGTTTGTTTTGCACGAACTTCAGCTTCTCGGCATCGGTCACCCCGGCGGGGATGTCGATCCCTGCCTGGGGCGCGAGCCTGAACACACACTGCTGGGAAAAATACGAAGCCCCGCAGCCCCTGTCCCCGGACCATTCCTCCACCGGCGCGTTCGGGCTGTAATCAACCGGTGCGAAGGCCAGCTCGTTCAGCCAGCCCATGATGTGACCTTCCATGTTCACATACCCGGCTGCCTCGCTGGAACCGAGGGCGATGCCGAGGATTCCGTTGTCGCCAATGGACATGGATCCGGCCAGGGCGGTCACATCTCCATCGTTGATCACTTCGAGCGGCACGTCCATCTCTTCGCGGATATGCAGGAACAGGTTTTTGATCTCGTCAAATCGCTCCTGTGGAATGCCGCGGAAGAGCGATGCCACCATCGGGCGGTTATCCACATAGATACCGGCCGAGCTGCCGCCGATCGCGTCCAGGCGCGGCATCTTGCTGGCCGCGGTCCGTAGGGCGGTCAGGATCTCACGATGGTGATATTCGGGATCGGTCTGCTTGCGCGGTTCCCAGACCACTTCCTCGCTATAGATGGGAGTCCCATCCATGACCGCGCTGACCTTGCGGTCGGAGGCGCCGAGGTCAAACCCGATGCGGCAGCCGTCCAGATGGCGGCCGAGCAGTTTCCCGGTCTCGCGCGAAGCGGGCACTTCCCCCGCCGCGCAGGCCACCACGGAGAACTCCTTTTCATACACCAGTCTGCCCATGAAATGGGAATCGAATTTACGGGCACCGTCGGAGGAATACACTTTGCGAATGTGTTCCGCGATGGATCTCGGTCCGCCGATGTATACGGTATGCCCGCCGCGCTGCCAGAGCAGGAACTTTACAATGCGTTCGATATACGGGAGGTTCGACTCAAAATCGTCATGGCCTTCCGGATAGACAAAGGTTTCGAAACGCGAGATTTCGCCTGCGCTTCTTTCCAGGCCGATCACGAGTCGCACCCCAACGGGCCGGACCTGGCGCTGAAAGTCTCGATTCGCCAGCGCGGCCGGACGAAAGTTTTCATCCAAGGGAGGTCGTACTTTGGGTTCAATTAATTCCATGACTGCTTATCCAGGGTGAACAAAAGGGAATAATCGTCAAGCAGCAAAAATGCCGAGGCCCCCAGAATACAGGCACGATAATCCAGCGTGCCCAGCTCAAGCTGCGTGCTCTCAGACATGCGCGCCAGCACCGCGTTGCGCATTGCCTCATTTACGATATCTAGCCAGGCCGGGCCGAAGCGGACCATGTCGCCGGTGAGGACGATCTTGTGAATGTTCAGCGTGCCGATCAGGTTGGCGAGGAAAACACCGAGATGATATGCAGCGTCGGTTACAACCTGGACAGTCTTCCTGTCTTTGGATTGAAAGGCATCACGCGCCTGATCCAGTGAGCTGACCTCCAATTTTTTCATGACTGCACGCGCGCTGGAGACCGTTTCCAGGCAGCCGCGCTTTCCACAGCGGCACAACTCGGTATTGCCGTGGACCACCACGTGACCGATCTCCCCGGCGCCGCCGCCATCTCCCTGGAACAGGCGTCCATTGATCAATATGCCCGAGCCAATACCATGTTTCATATTGACGACGACCAGGTTTTCGTCACTCGCATGCCCGCCGCCATAAACGAACTCGCCAATAGCAGTCGCCTGGCTGTCGTTCAGTACGGAGACCGGAATTTTGTACTTCTTCTCGAGCATCTGCCCAAGCGGAAGATCCTGCCAGTCCAGATTCACAGCATTGATCACCACGCCTTCGCGCGTGTTGACCAGGCCCGGTGTACCGATGCCGATGCCAACAACGTGCTTATTCCTCTTTTTCAGGAGCTGATCGATAAGCTGGAAAACAAGGTCGAGCGCCTTTTCTCCATCGTTATCCTGAACGGGTGCTTCGACAGTTTCACTGATCTCCCCGCGCAAATTTACAATCGCTCCGATGAATTGATCGCGTGCGAGGTTGAGACCGATCAAATAACGGGAGTCGGCTGCCACGCTGAGCAGGATGGGGGACTTCCCTCCGATCGATTCCCCGATGCCAACCTCCTCCACCAGGCCTTCTTCGAGCAGACCGCTTACGATCTCGGAGACCGTGGTGCGGGTGAGGTGGGTGACACGCGCGATCTCAGCCCGGCTGACGGAGTCGTACGCAAAAATCGTACGGAGTACAAGATTGCGGTTATGCTGCTTCGTATGCTGACGAGTCGCCTTTTTCATGTCGGGGCGGTCCCTTAACGCGTAGATCATGGCAGGTGGACAGACTTTGTAAGTTCAGTGGACTAACTAACTTTATTGTACAGAGTCCATAATCAAAAGTCAATACCCCAAATCACGTTTGTGTTGCTTATCCGCGTGGATGTGAGATACACTCAAAACAAAATTAACCTGCTGGTCTATCTTCAAATGGCAATGCACGAAGAGGAGGAAAGTTGAAACACGCGATGTATCGCCTTACAGGAGTATTCCTCCCTATGGAAAGACCAAACAGCTCTTTTATTTGCTGGAAAATCTTTTGCCCAGTTTTTTCAGCCATGCCTGGAATTTGACCCACCTGCTGTTCGTCATGACACCCAGGGTCTTGATGAATTCCTCGCGGTGGGCGAGCTCCTCGGATGTGAA